>DQED01000231.1:0-2295 GCA_003525525.1 Desulfovibrio sp. | reverse complement strand
CACGCGGCGAAATGCCGCGCGCACGGTCGCGGCCAGGGTCTTGACCGCCAGGGTCTTGGCCAGGCCCGGCACGCCTTCGATCAGGACGTGCCCCCGGCACAGCAGGGCGATGAGCAGCCGGTCGGCGAGCGCGTCGCGCCCGACGAGCACCATGCCCATGGCGGCGCGGAAGGCGGCGATGCGCGTGGCGGCGTCGGCCAGGAGCGCGGGATCGATCAGCGACATGCGGGTGCTCCGACAGGATGCTCAGCGGCCAAGGGAATTGCGGAAAATCCAGTCGTTGACAAGGTAGACGCCGTCCTTGCCCACCCGGGAAAAGCGGACGAAGCGGTCCTGGCGCACCTCGCCGGCCTCGACGAACTGGAAGCCGACGTACTTCTTGCGCAGGGGCGGAAAATCCCGGATGCGTTTGACCTCCATGCGCAGGCCGAGCTTGAGGTCCGGGATGTTGGACCGCGCGACCAGGTGGAGAAACCCCAGCAGCGGATACATCTTGTTGTGGTCATTGAAATACTCGTATGAAGGCGCATCCTGGTTGATTTCCAGCATGAGCCCCCCGGCGGAGAGGTCGCGGATGTGGCAATCGGCGGCGCTGTCGGGGATGATGCAAAGCGGCGACGGCCATTTTTCCATGGACGTGAACAAGGACCAGTCCGCGCCCATGGGCGGGCTTGCGAGCTCGAAGCAGGCAAGCAGGCTCGGGTCCAGGGGCAGGCGCTTGTGGGAGCGCCGGGTCAGCTCGAAGGCGGCGGGCAGGGAAAGCTCCACCAGGCAGAAGGCGGGATCGGTCGCTTCCACGGAGACGACGTTGGAGCGGAAATCCAGGTAGGTGCTCTTGCGGTTGCTGCCGGTGATGGAAAAATAGCCGTGAACCTCCTGGCCGGGCCGGGCTTCGTTGAGGCGGTTGCCGCGCGGCGACTGGACCATCATGGCCTGTTCCCGGACCGCCTTCAAATGGCAGGGGTTGATGGCCGAGTCGTTGGGGTCGTCGAAGAGGCGGAAATAGAGAATGCTCTTCTGCTTGAGGGCCTCGGTCAGAACCGTGAGCTCCTCCACGCGCAGGCCCCGGGTCGGAGCCGCCTTTTTCTGCTGGATGGCCTTGGCCGCGTCGAGGGTGCGGCGCAGCCAGAACATGGCCCCGATCCGGTTGAGCAGCATCTGGGGCGGTTCGCCGGCGATGCGGAACCGGGCCTCGGGGTAGCGGCGGGCGCTCGGATTGTCGAAATTGCACAGCACCCGGGCGAAGAGGTCGAGCACGCCGATGTCCTCGGGCAGGCCCTCCGGGGTGCAGGCCTGGACGGCGCGGTAATAGTCGCGCAGGGCAAAGGCCTTGGGCACGTCGCCGATGACCAGCACGCCGTAGCGGTCCATGGGGCGGCCCTGGCTCGCCGCGGTGAAGAGGTTGCGGAAAAGCGTCATGATGAAAGGCGTCTTGTAGCGCGCTTCGATCAGGCGGGCGGTGAATTCGAACAGGGGCTTGCCGACCATGGGCACCAGCACGGCCGAGCCCACGGAGCGCACGTACCACGCGAGCACTTTTTCGTCCTCGAGCGACCGCGTGAACATGGCGCCGTCGAACTTGAGGACGTAATCGTAGGTGTTGAGCGCGACGGAATATTCGTTTTCGCTGGCGTCGGCCACGCGCCGCACGAGCCAGTTCTCCCGCTCGTCCTCGGGCGTCCAGTTCCAGCACGAGTGCAGCAGCTCGCCGCTGACGTAATCGAGGAAGCGGCGGAGGTGGAAGGCGTGGCGCAACACGCCGCAGACGGCTTTTTCCAGGGCCGAACGGTCGTTGTCGCAGACGACGAGCCCCTTGTTGACGAGCCAGCCCGGCAGCGCCGCCTCGGGCCGCAGGACATGGCGCAGCACGGCGGCATCGGCCGCGCCGTTTCCCGTCTGGTGCAGCAGATGTTCGGAAACGTCGCGCACAAGCGTCAGCGCGGACCGGACGAGCGCGTCGCGTGCTTCGTCTTCGGAAGGAAGCGGCGCGAGCCTGCCGAAATGCATGTCGAGACTCGTACGCACCACAGCGGCCAGGGCATCTTTCATGGAGCGACAACCCGTCCTGAAAGAGGGAAAGAAAAAGAGCGGTTCCCCGATAACATATTGCCCCTTTTTCGCAAGGCTCGCCCTGCCAGGGGCTCGGGTTCTACGGGACCAGTGTGACGATGGCGTCACGGGGGACCCAGCCCGCAAGGCCTCCCGCGACAACGACAAGGGCCTGTCCGCCGCGCCCGGGGCCAAGGCGCGCGAGGGTTCCCGGCGCGATGCGCCCCACGGCTTCGGCCCCGGCCT
>DQED01000375.1 GCA_003525525.1 Desulfovibrio sp. | reverse complement strand
TTGGTCTGGTCGGCGATGTCGGAGATGACCCCGAGCACCGCGCCGATATCCCGTGCCTGCTGTCCCAGGTCGCGCATGTTGTCCTTGAGCTTGCCCGCGGCGTCGCGCACGCCGCCCACGGCCGCCACCACCTTGACGACGACGTCGGCCCCTTCGCGGGCCTTGTCCCCGGCCTCCTGCGCGCCCCGGGCGGTGTCGCCGGCGTTGCGCGCCACTTCGAGGATGGTGGCGTTCATCTCTTCCACGGCCGTGACCGTGTCCTGGACGCGGTTGTTCTGCTCCTGGGCCCCCTGGTTGCCCTGTTCGATCTGGGCGGAGAGTTCCTGGGAAGCCGAGGCCATGCGGTCGGAAACGGCCGCGGCCTTGGCCGCCGCGTCGGCCATGAGCGCGTTCTGGCGTTCGATGCGCATCTGCTGCTCGTGGAGTTCCGTACGGTCGTCCCAGAAGGAAATGGAGCCGAGGATCTGGCCGTCCATGTCGTAGAACGGGGTGCTCACGACCTGGATGTGCAACTTTTTCCCGGACGGAGTGACGTAGTCGAGCTGGTTGTGTCCCTGGCGGCGTTCGCGGATGGCCCGGTCGGAGCAGGTCTCCTTGCCGGCGTCGTTGAGGTAGAAAAGCCCCGAGCGCTGGCCGACGTAGCTTTCCGGCGCGCCCGGCTTTTCCAGGAGCCGGCAGATGTGCTCGTTGACCCAGATCGTGTTGCAGTCCGGGCCGACGATGCCGCAGGGGGTGGGGATGCCGTTCATGACGCCCTGGGCGAAGCCGAGCTTGTTTTTGAGCTCCGCGACCATGGCGCCGAGATCCTGGGCCAGGGCGGCCAGCTCGAAACGGAATTTTCCGGAAAGCGCGGCCTTGAGGTCGCCGGCGGCGACTTTTCCGGCGAAGTCCATGATGGCGTGAAGCGGCCTTATGACCACCACCCGGTTGAAGACCATGATCAGGCCGGCGACCACGGCCAGCACAGCGACGCCGAGGACGATGAGCACGTTGCGCTGCCCGGCGGCCAGCCCGGACATCTCCGATTCCGCGGCGGTCATGCACACGAGCCAGCCCGTTTGCGGCACCTCGGCCACGGCCATGTACTTTTTCTCGCCCTGGAACAGATAGTTCAGGATGCCGTTCTTGAGCGCCAGGACCCGCTCGGTGATGCTTTCGTCAATAAGGCGGCCCAGCAGCAGGGACTTGTTCATGGCATGGGCGATGACCCGTCCGTCCGCGTCCAGCATGTAGCCGTAGCCTGTCTTGCCGAAGCGGACGGGGTCGATGAACTTCTTGGTGAAGTGTTCCCAGGCGGGGCACACGACGGCCAGGCCGAGGGTTTTGCCCGCGTCGTCCACCACGGCGTGAGCGACCACGAAGAGCAGCGTGCCCGTGGTTTTCCCTTTGAGAATCGTTTTGGTGGTGTATTCCTGCTTGCCGCCCATGATGGCCTTGAAATACTCGCGGTCGGCGTAGCTTGCGGCCAGGGGGTCCCCGGATTTGGTCACGCCGGCCACGGGCTTGCCGTCGGGGGCGATGAGCATGGCCGAGGTGAGATTGTTGGAATTGGCCACGTATTTGTTGAGCATGGCCTGGGCGCGCACGGCGTCGCCGGACAGGGCCTCCTGGGCGACGCGCAGGTTGGCCAGGTTCGCCGCCGCATCCTTGGCGTTTTCGATGAAAAGCTCGAGCACGCTGGCCGTGCTCTTGGCCGTCTGCGTCAGGGCCTGCTCCTGGAGCGTCGTGGAAATGGTGAAGGTGGAGGTGGTCGTGTAGACGATCAGCGTGGCGATGCCGATAAAAAGCGAAACGAGGACGGCAAGGGTCAGGACGGCATTGATGCCCATCTTACGCATGAGGGTTCTCCATAATGGACGGCGTGCTTGCGTGCGCCGTGAATCCTGAAAAAGATATTATGCCGGCGCCCGGGCTGTCGTTGATCTGGAAGGAGAACGCACTTCGAGAAGATATCTGGTCAAGTATAGAGTATGAAACGCTCTATATTTGACGGTCCCGGAGAGTCGAACCGCCATTCTTTAAGGTACTCCGATCTTTTTTTCTAGGCTGTTTTTTCGATTCTTATCGGTCCCAAAGAAATACCAATTAATCAGGTTTGGCCTCGCGCCGCACCTTGGCGACGGCACAGGAAGGGAGCGGAGGGAGGCGGGACGCCGCCCCGGCAGCGGCGGCCGGGGCGGCGTGGACGGGCGGGCGTTATGCCGGCAGGGCGGTCCGGCCGTTGCCGCGGATGTCGGCGACCAGGCCGGACAGGCCCTGCGCCTGGTCGGCCAGTTCCGTCACGGCCGTGGCCGACTGGAGCATCGCGTCCGCGGTCTCCGAGGCGATGCGGTTGATGGCCGCGACGGACAGGCTGATCTCCTCGACGGTTGCCGACTGTTCCTCGGCGGCCGTGGCGATGGCCCGGACCTGGTCCCCGGCCGTGGTCACCACGGCCACGATGTCGGCCAGGGCCGAACCCGAGGATTTGGCCAGGGTCGTGGCCTCCTCGACGCTGGCCACGGCCCCGTCCACCATGGCCACGGTTTCGGCCGTGCCGTGCTGGATGCCGGCGATGGCTGCACCCACTTCCTTGGTCGCGGCCATGGTTTTCTCGGCGAGTTTGCGCACCTCGTCGGCGACCACGGCGAAGCCGCGCCCGGCCTCGCCGGCACGGGCGGCCTCGATGGCGGCGTTCAGGGCGAGCAAATTGGTCTGGTCGGCAATGTCGGCGATCACGCCCATGATCTTGCCGATGCCTTCGGCCTGCCCGCCCAGTTCGCCCATGTCGCGCCGCAGTTCGCCGGCCAGGCGGTTGACGTCCCGGATGGACTCGACAACGGCCGTGACCATGTTCGCGCCGGTTTCAGCCTTGTCGCGGGCGGTCTTGGCCAGGGTGTCGGCATCGGCGGCGTTGCGGGCCACGTCGGTCACGGCTTCGCTCATGGCATCCATGGCGGCGGCCGTCTCGCCGATACGGTCCTTCTGTTGCGTGGCCCCTTCCTCGACGGAAGCCACGCGGTGGGTCAGGTCCTCGATTTCGCTGGCCAGGCTGTCGGCGATGGCGCCCGCCTCGCGCGCGGTCTCGCGCATGCGTTCGGTCTGTTCGAGCATCATCGCTTCGCGGCGACGCAGTTCGCTGAAGTCGGAATAGACGCACAACGCGCCCATGAGCTTGCCGTTAATGGCGTTGTAAAGGGGCGTGGCGTCGATGAGGACGTCTCTGCTGCTGCCCTTGCGGGAGATGATTTCCACTTCCTTGCTGATGGCCCGAGCTTCGGTCATGGCCACGCCGAGAACGGTCTTGCGGCCGGCGTCGCCGTAAAAAAACTGGGCCACATTCAGTCCGTAGTGGTCCTCGGGCCGGCCCGTCTGCTCGAGCAGGTCCATGAGTTTTTCGTTGGTCAGGCGCAGGATTTCCTTTTCGTCGACCACCACGAAGGGCGTGGCCATGCCACGGACGATGCCCTGGTAATAGCCCAGGGAGTCTTCGAGGTAATGAACCATGGACGCCAGCGATTGGGCGATGTGCGCGAATTCCCTGGGCAGTCCCGAGGCGGGCCTGGTGGAAAAATCCCCCTGGCCGATGGTGTCGGCATAGGTGACGATGGCCGCCGCGCCCCGGGTCACGCCGCGGATGAGCATGCCGATCAACGCAACGAGCAGCACGACGGATACGACGGCCATGATGAGGAAAATGCGGAAAACGGTGGTTTCGCCTGTCTCGATGGCGTTCAGGTTGGCCTTGGAGACCTCCTGCTGCTTGGCGACGCAGGCCAGGGCGGTTTTCTTTATCTCGCGCCATAGCGGCGTTTCTTCGCCGTTGAGCATGCCGACGGCTTTTTGCATGTCGCCGGCGGCGGCCAACTGCATGATCCGCAACTTGAGCTCATGGCTGGCGTTCCACTTGGGCTCGATCTCCAGAAGCAAGCGGGCGATGTCGCCCTTGGCCAGTTTTTTTGCCGCGCCGAGGGCGTCACGGAATTCCGCGTCGGCCTTGGCGTAGTTGTCACGCGCCTTCTGGTCGGAAGGATTGAGCAGGACGTTGCGCGCGGCCTGTTCGGTCTGCAGCCCTTGCGCATAAATGTCCTGCAGATAAAACAGGAGAGGACCGTCCACGGTGGCAATGTCGTCGAGGTGCCCGATCATCCTCGTCTGCTGCACATACAACAGCACAAGCGTCAAGGTGGCCCCTAGTACGCTGGCAATCCCGAGAGCCATCAACAAGTATCTGATACTGAATCGGTTCATTGAGCACCCCGCAGCGAAGAAAAAGCCCCTAAGATGTTACAATTCCTTGCAACTCTAAAGGGTTTGTGAAAATGCCATGACGAATTAAACAATTTTATTGCATTCAAGCGATCATTGCAAGAAGTAAATCACGCTTTCCTACGGGTGCAATTTGAGAATCGAGTCACAACGCGTAGTTCATTTTTCTTGCATGCGCGGTCTTTCATTGTGACAAATGGAACAATCAAGGCGTGTGCCCCCTTTCCACTTGTCTCGCATACGTTCCGATCCAACGCAGGCGTCATGGGGATCGGATGCCGGCAGGAGAGAAAAAACGCTTTTCGTAGGACGCGCCAAACGGTATGGAGGATGGACGCCGAAGCGGCGACGCGTGACGCCGCCACAGAGACCACGGGCCGGGAAAGCCAAACGCCGGTCCGCGACTGCAAGGAGAATCGACCATGCGCCGTATCGTGTTGTTGCTTGCGCTGCTTGTGCCCCTGGCCGCCGGCTGCACCAAGCCGCCCTACGCGAGTCCGGGGAAGGACTTGGCGGTGGTGGAAGAGGATTATACCGACTGCTTCACCAAGGCGTCGCTTTCGGTCAACACGCCGCCCTTCCCGGACAGTCCGGTCGCCCAGTCGGACAAGGACACCGACGCCTGCATGAAGGAGCGGGGCTACACGCCGCACATGCGTTTTCATTAGGATGTGGCGAGCCCTTGCCTTTGGCGCGAAATGCGTTATCTTGAACTCTCGACGGGGGCGCCCTGGTTTCGACGGGGATAGCAAAGCCCTGGTTGCAGGCCGAGGTGCCGCGAGGCCTCGTAAAACACGCGGCAACTGGTTAACTGCCAACGATTACGATTACGCCCTGGCTGCTTAATGACGGCCAGCGTCCCCTTGGCTGACGCCTGATACGCCAAACCGGGACGCCACCCTTATCAGGCTGGTGCAACCCCTCGTCCGGCGGGGCGCGCGCGAGACACTAGTCGGACTGGCCGGAGGCGGCCCGGCCGAAAGGCCTGCCCGAGGCGAGATTGTTTTTCGGTCTAAGCCTGTAGACGCTAGGAGTGGCGCATTCTCGGACGGGGGTTCGATTCCCCCCGCCTCCACCAAATAACCACTACATATGATTGAAGATAAAAAAGACGAAGAACCTGCTGCCACGATTTGCCCACACACATTTTTCAGGAAACCGCCCTTGGCCCAGGCCCGGGGCGGTTTGCTTTTGAAAGGCCCGCGAAGCCTTGCCTGCCAAGCCGGCCCGCGCCATGGTCCAAAGTCGGCCCGACCCGCTCCCGTCGCTTCCAGCGGCGCGTGAACGGTCGGGGCTGGCGGCAAGGACATGGCGATGCTCCTGTTCCGACCCGCTTCATTCGTCGTTGCCTCGGACTTAAAGCCCCGCTGGTTGGGGCTGAATGACGAACCCCAAGCGGGCCGCCACGGTCGCCGATCCCGAGCGCGAAGCAGCGCCCGGATACCATATCGATCAAGCCTGTTGTCCGCACCATGTCCACACAGAGCCCTTTGCGCGGGCGGTGGCAACCCGACGGATTGCCGGAAATCCGAAGTAGAACGAAATCGATGGCCTGCTTCCACACGGAAGCGGGCCGTTTCCTTTTTCGCCGGCATGGGCATTGCCCACAGCGGCCACGAAAAATCACGCGTGCGGCCTCAGCGTCCTACCTCTTAACAGGAAGGATGATGGCAGCCTCCACGATCCTTGACAAACTGGGGTGAATGCGGATGATGCTGCGTCATGTTCTTTTGAGAAGACAAACCGGATCGCGCTCCCCTTCGGGTCGTCCGGGTGGACGGGAGGACGCATGCCACGGGACAGAATGCTCTTTGTGGACAACATCCGGCTGGTGATGATCATCCTCGTCGTCTGCCACCATGCGGTCATCAGCTATTGCGATATCGGGGCGTGGTATTACAAAGCGCCTCTCACGCCTGGGCCTGTCACGAATTTCTTGTTCTTTCTGTTTGTGAGCTTCAACCAGTCTTTTTTCATGGGCACTCTATTCGCCCTGGCCGGGTATTTCGCGGCCAACACCCTGGAGCGCAGGGGAAGTGCGGCTTTTGTCCGGGGACGCCTGCTCCGCCTGGGAGTGCCAACGCTTTTTTACATGATCGTCCTCGACCCGTTGACCTTCTATCTGGCCCATGCCCGGGAGTTTCATTCCCTTGGCGACTTCACGGCCATCTATGGGTATTTCCTGTCCACGGCCGGCATCCTGGCCGGGACCGGCCCCATGTGGTTCGCCCTGGCCTTGCTGCTTTTTTGCCTCGTGTATGCCGCCTGGCACGCGCTACGGCTGGCCGCGCCGGCGACCGGCGGGCCCCGCCCCCTCACCGCGCAACTGCTGGTCTGGCTGATCGTTTGCAGCACGGCGGGCACCTTCGCCCTCCGGCTCGCCTATCCGATCGGGAAGACCATAAGCAACCTGCAGCTCGGCAATTTCGCCCAGTACAGCATCCTGTTCATTTTCGGCATCCTCGCCCAGACCAACGACTGGCTGCGCACCCTCGACGCACGGCTGGGGCGGCGGTGCCTGCTGGCGGTGCTCGTTGGCCAGCTGGCCTGGACGGGGTGGTGGCTCCTGCTGGGGCTGGACGAGATGGCAGCCTCCTACCAGGGCGGTCCTCATTGGCAGAGCCTTTTCCCGTCCCTGTGGCAGTCGCTCAACAGCATCTGCATGACGGTGGGGCTGATCGCGCTGTGCCGCGAACGCTGGAACCGCCAGGGCGGTCTCGTGGCGCGAATGTCCGAAAGCGCTTTCGCGGTCTACGTCTTTCACCCGCCGATCCTGGTCGCCCTCGCCCAGTTGCTCGGGCCGGTGCCGCTCGGAGCCTTGCCCAAAGCGGCGCTCTTGTCCGCGCTGGCAGTGCCCCT
Source organism: Desulfovibrio sp. (assembly GCA_003525525.1). GTDB lineage: Bacteria > Desulfobacterota > Desulfovibrionia > Desulfovibrionales > Desulfovibrionaceae > Solidesulfovibrio. The sequence continues at coordinate 3,323 of DQED01000375.1, read as the reverse complement.
CTGTTTCGTGGCGGCTTACGGCGTGCAACGGGTGCCGCTGCTGCGGGACATGGTGCCGCAGTAGGGTGAATCCTCTCCCCCATGTGCAGATTGCTGCGCCGAGAAAAAGGAAATCGACTTGTTCTTCATGAATCGCTCATCGAACGCGCCGGCCACGGCACGCACCAGACCACAGACAACCCGCCCCAGACCGTCACGAACCTGATGTCGAACCCGGTCACGCGCTCGGCCATCGGGAGCGGCGGCCTGACCGTCAACAACACCATCCGTCGCGTCTGCTCCCTGTTCTGCGACGAGCCGAGCGCCGGAACCAATCACCTCACGACCGCGCCCTCCGTGTGCACGACGATGCAACGGTTCCAGCAGTTCGCGATGACGATGAACGGCGGCAGCAGCGACCGGGGCGTCGCTCACCCCCCCTGCCTCCACAATTGAAAATATAGCTCCAATGCGGGGCGCGGCGCAACGTCGCCGCGCCCTCGTGCGGGGTTGTTTATATCAATAATCTTTTGTTTATTTTTATAGACAGAAGACCCCGCACATCGTATGCCTTGGGCATGCGCGCCCTCTTCTCCGGCATTCCCGCCACACCCCGGACCCGGCTTCCCCTGCCGCTCTACCTCTCGCCCGTGGCGGCAGGCTTCCCGTCGCCCGCCGAAGACTACGTGGACAGGCGGCTCGACCTCAACGAACTCCTCGTCCGCAATCCCGCCGCCACCTTCTTCGTGCGCGCCCAGGGCGACTCCATGCGCGACGCCGGCATCGCCACGGACGATCTGCTCGTCGTGGACCGGGCGGCGCAGCCCCGAAACGGCAGCATCGTCGTCGCCGCCCTGGACGGCGAGCTCACGGTCAAGCGCCTGTGCCGCAAAAACGGCCGGCTGTTCCTGGTTCCGGACAACCCCGACTACGCGCCGCTCGAGGTCCCGCCCGAGGCGTCCCTCACGGTCTGGGGCGTGGTCACCTACGTCGTCCACAAGGCGGGCTGACCATGCCCTGCTTCGCCCTTGTGGACTGCAATTCCTTCTACGCCTCCTGCGAGCGCGTCTTCGTGCCCGCCCTGGCCGGGCGGCCGATCGTGGTGCTTTCCAACAACGACGGCTGCGTGGTCTCCCGCTCGGCCGAGGCCAAGGCCGCGGGCATCCCCATGGGCAGGCCGGCCTTCCAGTGCCGGGAGCTTTTCGAGCGCCACGACGTGGCGGTCTTTTCCTCCAACTACGCGCTCTACGGCGACCTCTCGGCGCGGGTCATGGCCACCCTGGCGCGGTTCGCGCCCGCGCTCGAGGTCTATTCCATCGACGAGGCCTTCCTCGACCTGGCGGGCCTGCCCGGCGACGTCGCGGCCTACGCCCACCGCATCCGGGAGACGGTCGGCGCGTGGACGGGCATCCCGGTCTCCATCGGCATCGGGCCGACGAAAACCCTGGCCAAGGTCGCCAACCGCATCGCCAAGAAGGATCCGGCCCACGACGGCGTGTTCGATTTCGCGGCCTGCCCCGATCCCGACGCCGTGCTTGCGCGCTTCCCCATCGAGGACGTCTGGGGCATCGGCCGCCGCCACGCGGCCATGCTGGCCCGCCACGGGGTGTTCACGGCCGGGCGCTTTTGCGAACTGCCCCGTGATTTCGTCCGAAAACGGATGACCGTGGGCGGGGTGCACACGCAGCTCGAACTGCAGGGCCGGTCCTGCCTCGAGTTGGAAACGGCGGCGCCGGCGCGCAAATCCGTGGTCTCGTCCCGTTCGTTCGGGCAGCCGGTGGTCGAAGCCTCCGAGATGCGCGAAGCCCTGGCCATGCACGTGACCCGGGCGGCGCAGCGCCTGCGCGCCTGCGGCCTCGTCGCAAACGGCGTCACGGCCTGGGTGCAGACCAACACCTTCGTCAAGGGCGCACCGCAGTACTCCGGCAGCGCGTTCGCGGCCCTGCCTGCGGCCACCGCCCACACGGGCGACATCCTGCGCGTCGCCCTCACGGTGCTCAAAACGCTTTTCCGGCCCGGTTACCGCTACAAGAAGGTCGGGGTGATGCTCTCGGGCCTGGAGAAAATAGGAAGCCGCCAACTGTCCCTGCTCGCTCCCGCGCCGGAAAGGGACGCCAAGGGCGAGCGCCTCATGGCCGCCATGGACGCGATCAACGCGCGCTTCGGCCGCGACGCCGTGCGCCTTGCCGCCTGCGGCATCGAGCAGCCGTGGCAGATGCGACAGGCCGCGCGCTCGCCGCGCTACACCACGGTCTGGGACGAACTGCCGACGGCTCGGGCCTAGAGCTGCGCCCTGGAAAATACGGCAGTATTTGTTAAGAAAAAAAATAACGATTCAAAGGCATTGACCGCGAAAAACATCTCCTTCCCGCAAGGACGCGACACGATGCGCGCAAACGTCCGGGGAATTGACTTGCCCTGCCGCAAGTGCAATACCCTGAACTATCTGCCGGAATTGGAGGACCACATGGAAAAGCCGCAGGGAACCCGGGACGCGTTCACGCAGTTTTTCATCAAGCACGCCGTGGCCATCTTCCTCGTCGCCACGGTCGTGTGCCTGCTGCTCGCGGCGTTTCTCACCAACGCCCTCAAACCGAACGTGGTGGGCGTGTGGCTCGTGGTCGGCATCCTGACGTCGCTGCTTTTTTCCGGCGTGGCCCTGGTGGTGGTGCTGGCNNTGGACAAGGCGCGGCGGCTGCGCATCATTTCCCTGGATCCCCAGGCGGACCTCGACCTCAGGGACCGCTTCGAGGGCGAGAAGCTGCGCATCGAGGGCTTCTACTGCCCGCCGCCGCTCAAGAACGCGGGCAAGACCTTCGTCGGCTGCGAACTGCGCGGCCCGGGCGCGGTGCGGTTCGCGAGCCACATCACCCTGTCCGAGTGCGTCTTCCAGCTGTGCGACTTCGTCGTGCTGGAGGACCTGTGCCGTACGAACACGGCGGCGGTTTTCGCCGACTCCACGTTCACGCGCTGCACCTGGGTCAAGACCACGGTGTTCGTGTCCAAGGCCGTGGCCGCCGAGCTCGGGCCCGCGCTCGTCAACGAAAACGAGGAGCCCTGCCTGCTCGGCCAGGCGGAGTGACCCCGGGCGACGGGCGCGACGCCCCGTGCCGCGTCCCCGAAAACAGCGCCTGCCCTTTCGAGAAGAACAGCGTCGGTTGTTTTCCCTTGAAGAACACCCCCGCATTTTTCGAGGGCCACGACGCTACGCGGCGTCGAGGGCCATCAGGACGCTCAAAAGGAAAATGACGGCGATGGACGCGAAAACGAGCTCCCCGGCCCACGCGCGCACGGCGTCCGGCGAGGCTGGCCCGGCCAGGGCGAGGGCCAGCCAGGCGAGTCCC
>DQED01000001.1 GCA_003525525.1 Desulfovibrio sp. | reverse complement strand
GACGAGGTGAGAAAGCTCGCCGAAAAAACCATGCACGCGACCAAGGAGGTCGGCGAAGCCATTTCCGGCATCCAGCGCGGCACGGCCGCAACCGCGCAGATGATGGACGACGCCGCCGCGGCCGTGGACACGGCCACGGCCCTGGCCGAGCGCTCGGGCGCGGCGCTTTCCGAAATCGTGACCGTGGTCCAGGCGGCCGGAGACCAGGTCAGCGCCATCGCCACGGCGGCCGAGCAGCAGTCCGCCACATCCGAGGAGATCAACCGCTCCATCGAAGCCATCAGCCGCATCGCCTCGGAAACGGCCGGGGCCATGGAGGAATCCGCCCGGGCCGTGAACGACTTGGCCGAACTGGCCCGCACCCTGTCCGCGCTCGTGGCCGACATCCGGGGCGGCGGACAGGCCGCCCTGACCGCCTAGCTTCCCATCCCCCGGCGCGTGCAGCCCCCTGTCGACGACGCGCCGGGGGACGTACTTGTCCCTTTCGTCACAAATCCGGCTTGCCTCCCTCCCCGTTCGCGGCTATGGGGACTGCCGCATCACCGCCGACGCGTCGGCGTGTCGCCGCGCCGCCGCGCATCCGGCGAGCTTTCCAAAGGAGTCCCCATGCGTAAAGCCGGCATCAACGCGATCCTGGCCGTGGCCGTTACCCTGTCCATCCTGGCCGGCGTCGCCGTCCTCGTCGTCTACGTCTCCCATTCGTCCCTGGACATGGCCGATACGATACAGACGCAGGCCCTGTCCGAGCTGGCCCGCGCCACGGCCGACAGCACGTCCACGTATCTGCGCGGCACGGCGCAGGTCGTCGATTCCCTGGCCTCCCAGGACGCCATCAAGGAGGCCTTCGCCGGCTCCCCGGAGCGCGCCAAGGAACGACTGCGCTCCTACGCCCAGGGATTCACGGACTATTTCTCCTTTTTTCTGTTCGACGCCAAAGGCAGGATCCTTGCCGGCGTCAACGCCGACGGCAAGGATCTCACCGGTGGCGACCGGGCCGACAAGGATTACGTCCGGGCCATCCTCGACGGCAAGGATCTCGTGTTCAGCCGCTCGGTCGTGAAGGCCGCGACCGGCGACGCCCGCATCTACGTCGTGGCCAAGGCCGTGCGCGGCGCGGACGGCAAGGTGGTCGGCGGCGTGGCCGCCACGCCGCTTTTGAGCGATTTCACGGCCCACACCATCGACGCCGTCCGCTTCGGCAAGCGCGGCTACGCCTTCATGCTCGACAGCCAGGGCCGGCTCATCGCCCACGGCGGGGACAAGAACCTCATCCTCACCGACCTTTCCCGGGAATCCTTCGTGCGCAAGGCCCTGGACGTGGGCTCCGGAACCTTTGCCTACGACTGGAAAGGCGAAGCCAAGGTCATGGCGGTCGCGCAGATCCCCGCCACGGGCTGGCTCGTGTGCATGTCGTTTTACACCGACGAAATGACCGCCCTGGCCCGGCAGCAACGGCTGGCGCTTTCCGGCATCGGCCTGGCCGTGGTGGTCGTGGTCGCGGGCCTCATCACGGTCCTCACTCGCCGGCTGGTGCTGCGCCCGCTGCTTTCCCTCGGCACGTTCACCAGGCGCGTGGCCGAGGGGGACCTGAGCGCCACCCTCGACGGGACGTTCCGGGCGGAACTGGGCGCGTTCGCCGACGCCCTGCGGCACATGGTGGGGCAGCTCAAAACGCGGCTCGGCTTCGCCCAGGGCGTGCTCGATGGCATCCCCACCCCCTGCGGCATCGTCAGCCCGGACTATGCCATGACCTGGGTCAACGACCACCTCTGCCGCCTGCTGGAAAAGCCCGGCACGCCGGAGTCCTACGTCGGCACGCGCTCGGGCGCGTTCTACCGCGACGACGCGCAGCGCGAAACCCTCTCCGACCGGGCCATCCGGGAACGCCGGGCCCTGGATCAGGAAATCGACTACCGGACGCCTTCGGGCAGGGACCTGCATGTCGCCGTGCGCACGACCCCGTTTTTCGACCTCGACGGCAACATGCTCGGTTCCATTTCCTTCTGGCTGGATCTCACGGAAATCCACGAGCAAAAAAGCCGCATCGAGGCGCAAAACGCCGTCATCGCGCAAACCGCGGCCAAGGCGCTCGCAGTGGCCGACCGCATGGCCGCGGCCTCCCAGGAGCTTTCGGCGCAGATCGAGCAGTCGAGCCGGGGAGCCCGGGAACAGAACCACCGCGTCCAGGACACGGTCACGGCCGTGGAGGAAATGAACGCCACCATCCTCGAAGTGGCGCGAAACGCCGGCGAAACCGCACGGGACGCCCAGGAAGCCGGGGACAAGGCCCGGGAAGGGGCCGAACTGGTGTCGCGGGTCGTGGGGTCCGTGGGGTCCGTGCGCGACGCCTCGACCAGGCTCCGGGACAACATGCACGCCCTGGGGCAGCAGGCGCAGGGCATCGGCACGGTGCTCGGGGTCATCTCCGACATCGCCGACCAGACCAATCTGCTCGCTTTAAACGCCGCCATCGAGGCGGCGCGCGCCGGCGAAGCAGGACGCGGCTTCGCGGTCGTGGCCGACGAAGTGCGCAAGCTCGCCGAGAAGACCATGCACGCGACCAAGGAGGTCGGCGAAGCCATTTCCGGCATCCAGCACGGCACGGCCGAGACCGAACACATGGTGGACGAGGCCGCGGCCGCCGTGGATACGGCGACCGCCCTGGCCGAGCGTTCGGGCGCGGCGCTTGCCGAGATCGTGAGCGTGGTCCAGGCGGCCGGCGACCAGGTCCGCGCCATCGCCACGGCGGCCGAACAGCAGTCCGCCACGTCCGAGGAGATCAACCGCTCCATCGAAGCCATCAGCAGCATCGCCTCGGAAACGGCCGACGCCATGTCCCAGTCCGCCCAAGCCGTGACCGAACTGGCCGAACTGGCCCAGAACCTGACCGCGCTCGTGGCCGGCATCCAGGGCGGCGGGCAGGCCGCCCTCGGCGCGTAACGGCCTTTCCTCTTCGTACCGCCCCGGCCGCAACGCCGGCCGGGGCGCTTCCCTGCCGTGCGGGGCGCGCGACGCGTCCGTAAAAGCGCCTCCGCTTTTCGGGGACCATTCGCTCAATCCGTTCTTTTCCGGAAAAACACGGACGGACCAGGAACGATCGCGGCCTAGACGCCGGCGAAATACGCCGTCACCGCCGCATAGTCCGCGTCCTCTTGCGTCAGCGGCTTTTCACGCAGCGTGCGCGTAAGCAGCGTATCGAACGCCGCGGACATCCCCTGCCCCTCCGCCAGGCGCTGCTTGACCGCGCATGCCGTAAAGCGGTCCGGCTCTGCGCTGAATTCCAGGTTCCCGGACAGTCCCCGCAGCTTCAGGTAAAACGGGTCGCGTCGGCGCATCAGCATGGATTCCATCGGATTGGGGCCGACCATGTAGCCCAGGAGCTGGAAGTCTTCCGAATGGTAATGGACGTGGACGAAGTTGTTCCAACGGAAGACCGTGCCGCGCAATTCCAAGGGGATGCCGTCGATGACGACGACGCCGGCGATGGCGATGCCCTCGTCCGTCTGCGCCTCGGTCCTGGCCACGCCCAGGAAAATGACGTCGCGCCCCTCGGGCCGGTAATAGATTCTGTGCACGCCCGACAGGAGCTGGTACAGGGGGTAGTTCGCCGCAACGCCGTTGTGCGCCGTGATATGTTTGCGCGCCTGGTTGTCGTAGAGGCAGACGTCCAGGGCGCCCCCGCCGACGAATCTGTTTTTGTGCCGCAAGACCTCGCAGGAAAAAGCCGCCGAATACGCGCCGATGGCCGCATCGACGAACACATGGACCGGAACCTGGAAAAATCCGGCGTAGCGTTCCAGGCGGTGCGCCGGGATGCCCGAACGGATGTCCTCGATGACGGTGTTGATGCTGCGCGGCAGTCCGCACTGGGCCCAACGGTCGTTGGCGGAGATATGGTTCGGCCCCACGCGGGCGCCCCATGACAGGCCCGACAGCTTCAGGGCCATGTAGAGCTTTTCGCCCGTGCCGTTGACGCGTACGGTTTTCGGTCTTCCCTGAGCCATCAACATGTCCTGCCGGTTGTTGCGGATACGGCATCAGGATAGATTGGTGCTTATTTTATGTCAATAATACCCAAGAAATACGCTGAAGCCTCCACGCGCGCAGCGGCGCAGGGACGCGGCGAGGCACGGCACGCGCCCGGGCGTGCGCCGACACGCCAGACTTCTGTTTTCCGATTGCAACAATGCGCAACATTCTGTTATATTTTACATCCAAGTATTAACAATCTGGCAAACGTGCCGTCGGCGAGCGCGCATGGCCCATGCCGTCCGCCGCCCGCGGCACATGCCCCGACCGGAGGAAGGCATGAAAAAAGCGAGCATCAATACGGTCCTCACCCTGCTTGTCGCCGCCCTGGTCCTTGCCGCCGTGCTCGTTCTGGTCGGGTACGTCTCCACCTCTTCCTACGAAATGGCCACCCGCCTCGAGGAGTCCTCGTTGCGGCAACTGGCCACGGGCGCGAGCCGCACCCTCGAACTGTACCTCGGCGACGCGGCCGACGTGGCCAGGGCGCTGTCCACCCAGGACGCGGTCGTGGAGGGGCTTGCCGGCGACAGCGGACGGCTGGCCGCGCGGTTTCGCAACTACATCGAAAGCTACCAGCAGTACTGGGCCATCTTCGCCTTCGACACCTCCGGCAAGATCGTGGCCGGCTACAACGCCAAGAAGGAGGACATGGCCGGGGGCAGCCGCGCCGACCGCGACTACGTCAAAGGCGTGCTCGCCGGCAAGGACATGGTGTTCACGGACAAGGTCCTGTCCGCACGCAGCGGCGACATCCTCATCTTCGTGGTGGCCAAGGCCGTGCGCGACGCCTCGGGCAAGCTCCTCGGCGGCGTGGCCGTGTGCCCCAAGTGGAACGTCTACACCAAGGACTTCATCGATCCCCTGCGCTTCGGCGAGCGCGGCTACGCCTTCATGGTCGACGCCGCGGGCACGGTCATCGCCCACGGCACGGACAAGAGCCTGCTGCTCAACAACATGGCGGATGTCGCGTTCATCAAGGAAGCCCTGGCCCGCAAGGAAGGCACCCTGTCCTACGACTGGCAGGGCGAGCGCAAATACATGGCCCTGGCCCGGGTGCCGACCACGGGTTGGACCGTGTGCATGACGGCCTACGAGGCCGACATGACCGCGCTCGCCCGCAGGCAGCGCACGATCGTGTTCGCGATCGGCGGTCTGGCCCTCGTCCTGGCCGTGGCCGGCATCGCCCTGGCCAACCGGGGCCTGGTGCTGCACCCCCTGTCCCGCATGGCGGCCTATACCGCCCGGATCGCCGGGGGCGACCTGCACGCCGCCCTCGAAGGAACCTTCCGCTTCGAACTCGCCGCCCTGGCCGGCAACCTGCAGCGCATGGTCGGCGAACTCAAGGAGCGCCTCGGCTTCGCCCAGGGCGTGCTGGACGGCATCCCCGCCCCCTGCGCCGTGGCCGGGCCGGACAGCCGCATCCTGTGGATCAACCGCCAGGCCCTGGAACTCCTGGAACTGCGCGCCACGCCCGAATCCGCCAAAGGGCAGGACGCGGGAGCGCTTTTCTACGACGAGCCGGGTCGGGAAACCCTGACGCACAAGACCGTCGCCGCGCGCCAGGGCCTGTCCCTGGACGTGGACTTCACGACCAGAAGCGGCCGGCTGCTGCACCTGCACGTGGACACCACGCCCTTTTACGACATGGACGGCAGCCTCCTCGGCTGCCTGGTGTTCTGGAACGACCTGACCGGCATAACCGCCCAGAAAAACCGCATCGAGGCGCAAAACGCCCTTATCGCCGACGCCGCGTCCAAGGCTTCGGCCGTTTCCGACCGCATGGCCACGGCCTCCCGGGAGCTCTCCGCCCGGATCGACCAGGGCAACCAGGGAGCCCAGGAACAGAACAACCGCGTCCAGGACACGGTCACGGCCGTGGAGGAGATGAACGCCACGATCCTTGAAGTGGCCAAAAACGCCGGCGACACCGCCCGGGGCGCGCAGGAGGCCGGGGACAAGGCCCGCGAAGGGGCCGGGCTCGTGTCCCAGGTCACAGCCGCGGTGGGCGGCGTGCGCGAAGCCGCGGACAGGCTCAAGGGCAACATGCGCGACCTGGGACAGCAGGCGCAGGGCATCGGCGCGGTGCTCGGGGTCATCTCCGACATCGCCGACC
>DQED01000435.1 GCA_003525525.1 Desulfovibrio sp. | reverse complement strand
GCTTCGTCGTCGGCCGGGAGCAAACGCGCCAGTTCCCGCGCGCTCGCTGCGGCAAGCGCCGTGTCCAGGGCCGCTGCCGCATGCAAGACGGCCCGGGCCCGCGGGGACGTGGCGAGCAACTCCCGCGCCGCCTCTTGGGACGCTTCCGGCCAGCGACGCAACTGTGCGCCGTAGCTCGCGGCAAGCGTTTCGAATTCTTCAAGGGGCATCATGGTGCGCCTCCTGTTCCCTTTCTCATGGCCGCAACCGTTCCCGCAAAAAGGCCCGACCGCGCGCCAGCAGCCGTTCCACGGCCTTGACCGTCACGCCGAGCGCTTTTGCCGTCTCGGCCCCGGAAAGGCCCTCGTCGTAGACCAGGGTCATGGCCGCCCGCTGCCGGTCCGGCAGCGCGTCCAGCGCCTTGGCCAATGCCGCCTGGCGTTCGTCGTCCTCCAGGCGCTCCGGGATGCCCGCCGCCGGATCGACGGGATCGAAATCCTCGGGCAGGGACTCCGTGCGCGTGCGGCGGCGCTGGTCGATGCACAGGTTGGCCACGATCCGGTAGAGCCACGTGCTGAAGCGCCCGCGGCCCGCGTCGTAGCGTCCGACCTGGGACCAGGCGCGCACGAACGCCTCCTGGGCCACGTCTTCGGCCGTTGTCGCGTCCCGCAGCATTCGCGTCGCCACGCGCAGGGCGAACGCGCCATGGCGCAGGACGATCTCCTCGAAGGCGCGGCGGTCGCCGTCCGCGGCCCAGGCGGCGAGAGAGGCGTCGTCGGCGTCCGCGTAGACGCGCGGGCCGTGCGCGACGCCCGCGTCTCGTGCGGCAGGGCGCGAAAGCGATACGCGCCATCCCAGGCTGGGCCAGGTTCTTTCCACGTTGCGCAACCCCATGGGCGCTCTTGCCGGTCGCCTCCGGACAGTCCGGGGCCAGGACATCGTCTGCGCCCTTCTGGCGACGCCGGTTGCCGTTGCCGGCTGCCGGCGTCGCTTCCCGCGTAGACGGAGGACGCAGGGGTTTGGTTACATTGCCCCGCGCCGCGTATGCCGGCAAGGGCTCGCTACTGCGCCGCCCCCCGGGCTTGCTTGGCCGCCTTGGCGTCGCCAAGGGCCTGCCTGCAGGTCGGCGATAGCTTGTCGGCGTTCTGCTTGAGGCAGGCGATGATGCGGCCGCCTCCGGGCTGTACCCCGGAGCACATGGCGTTGTAGTCGGCCGCGCAGGCCTGTTTCAAGGCTTGCGCCTTGGCCTCGGAGCCCTGTTGCGCAAAGGCCGTGCCGGCAAGGCCGAGGCAAAGCGCCGCAAGCAACGCCGCAGCCGGCATGCGCAGGCGAAAGCGTCCCTGTCCGTCATGGCGTCTGGAAATACGCATCCATTCCTTCCTTTCGTTTTCGTGGTGTCGCATGCCATTTCCCTGCAGGACACAGTCCGCGCGGGCGATTCCGCCCGGAGCCTGTTGCCAGGGCATCGGCTCAGGCCTACGCTTGCGGTGCTGCGCGGCATGCCGCCCTTATTGCTGCTACGCGGCCGGAAAGCAAAACCCCCGCCGGCCTTGTGCGGGAGCGCCTGCCGTCGCAGCGCGGGGGGCTTGTCGGCGCTCGGCGTATCATGCGCAAGGGGCCGCAGCCGGACGCGCATCGCGCCGCCCGATGCGGCCGATAACCCCAACACGAGGGAACCGAGATGAAACTTCGTCAGATCGTCGGCATGGCGCTTGGCGCATTGTTGGTCTTCTCCGGCGCGGCCATGGCCAAGGACACGGCCGAAACCGCGCAGGGAGCCCTGGTCGGACCCGGCAAGGGTTTCGTGCAACTGCTCGACAGCCTGGACCTGAGCGCCGCCCAGAAGCACCAGGTGGCCGCCATCCTCAAGGACGCCCGCGACAAGTCGCAGCCTCTGCGCGACTCCCTGAAAGCGTCGTTCGCCAAGCTGCGCGAGATCATGGACAAGACCCCGGGCGACGAGGCCGCCGTGCGCCAGGCCGCGAAAGTCATGTCCGACGCGGCCGTGGAACTCGCCGTGGAACGTGGCAAGGTCAAGGCCGCCCTGGACGCCGTGCTGACCCTGGAACAGCGGTCCAAGCGGGATGCGCTGCGGGCCGAGTTCAAGCAGAAGTTCCTGGAACGCAAGGAAACCCGGCACCAGGAAATCGACGCCTGGATCGAGCGGAATTTGTAGAGCAGTATAGGTATATGAGGAGGAGGAAGATGCCTCCGGCGGCCNNGGAGGGGATGATCCCCTCCTGGACCTCCCCGACGGGGGAGCGGGAAGCGGGTGGAGGCGTGGTCGGCGGGCGCCAGCGGCGAAGCGCCGCATTTTAAGAAGATTCCTTTATGGTCTTCTTAAGAGGCTTCCCACTCCCCCCGCCCAGGGGGTCCGGGGGGGATGATCCCCCCCGGCCGCCGGAGGCATCTTCCCTCTTCCTCTTCCTTCCCACCCTTCACTCTCCCTCACCTCCCCTCCCTCTATTGCAACAATCCCTGCGCGCGCAGCAGGGCGGACAGGACCGTGAGGGTGGCGAGGTTGAGGACGTTGGTCGTGACGGCGATCATGGCCGCTTCTTCGGGGACTTGGCCGTAGATTTCCGCCAGCACGTAGGTGAGCAGCGCCGTGGCCGAGCCGCACATGATGACGCCGACGGCGAGCCAGGTTCCGGTGACGCCAAAAAGGAGCAGCAGCGCCCAGGCGAGCAGGGGGTTGACCACGAGCTTGAGCAGCGTGGTCGCGGCGAGGCGGAAATACCCGAAGCGTTTGTCGCCGGAAAACGCGACGCGGAGCCTGTCGCGCAGGTCGAGCCCGAGCGCCAGGAGCATGCACGGGGCCGTGGTGTTGCCGACCATGGCCGCGGCCTTGTCCAGGGGACCCCACAGCCCCAGTCCCGTGACGCACAGCGCAAATCCCGCGAAGGTGCCGAGCATGAGCGGATTGAGCAGCACGGCCCTGGCCAGGCGCGAAAAGGCCCCCTTGGACGCCTTCCCGGACAGTTTCAGGTATTCGAGCTGCACCTGGCAGGGGATGCTCACGACGTTGGGGGTGATGACCGCGAGGCCTGCGGCGACCAGCGCCTCCTTGTTGCCGGGCAGAAGGTTCATGACCACGGGCAGGCCGAGGAAGGCGACGTTGCAGCAGCTCCCGGACAGGGCGATGATCGCGGCCTTGCCGTGCCCGCGTTTGCCCAGGAGGAGTTCGCCGCAGTAGCCGACGGCGTAGATGGCGACCTGGGCGAGCAGAATGGCGGCCCAGAAGCCGCCGTGCAGGATGTCCTCCAGGGCGGAGCCGGCCAGGATGTGGACCATGAGGATGGGCAGCGCCGCATAGAGGACGTACGCGCCGATGATCGAACCGGTCTGCTTGGGCAGCACGGAGAAGATGTCGAGCACGACGCCGAGGGCGATGACGAGGAAGACGGGCAGGATGAGCAGCAGGGAGAGCAGCATGGCGTGGTGTGGTGCGATGGAATTATTGATGTTTGACGAGGATGGAGCGTGGCGGCCTCGCGCGGCAGGCCGCCCTGCGGGAAACGCGCCTTCTGGCGATAGTGGCCGCGGGGCCGCATGTCCAGGGATATCTTCCCGCCGGGAGTGCCCCGCCGGAAAAGGGACGCCCCGACGCTTTCGCGTCGGGGCGTAGAAGCGGGGAGGTTGCGGTTAGCCTTCGATGAAGGCGAGCAGGTCCGCGTTGACCTTGTCCTTTTCCGTGGTGCAGATGCCGTGGGAACCGCCGGGGTATTCCTTGAGCACGCCGTTTTTGACCAGTTTCACGGCGGCGCGGGCCGCGGCGTCGATGGGCACGATCTGGTCGTCGTCGCCGTGCAGGAACAGCGCCGGCACGTCGATGCCCTTGAGGTCCTCGGTCTGGTCCGTTTCCGAGAAGGCCTTGATGCAGAAGTAGGAAGCCGGGAAGCCGGCCATCATGCCCTGCCGCCAGAAGGCATCGCGCACGCCCTCGGAAACCTTGGCCCCGGGGCGGTTGTAGCCGTAGAAGGGCAGGGTGAGGTCCTTGAAGAACCGGGAACGGTCGGTCCTGACCGCCTCGCGGATGCCGTCGAAGACCTCCAGGGGCAGTCCGCCCGGATTGCCCGCCGTCTTGAGCATCAGCGGCGGGATCGCGCCGATGAGCACGATCTTGCCCACGCGCGCGGAGCCGTGGCGGGCGAGATAGCGCACCACCTCGCCGCCGCCCGTGGAATGGCCCACGTGCACGGCGTCGCGCAGGTCAAGCGCCGCGGTCAGCGCGGCCAGGTCGTCGGCGTAGGTGTCCAGGTCGTTGCCGTGCCAGGGCTGGCTGGAGCGGCCGTGTCCCCGGCGGTCGTGAGCGATGACGCGATAGCCCTTGGAAGCCAGGAAGAACATCTGGTCCTCGAACGCGTCGGCCGAAAGCGGCCAGCCGTGGCTGAAGACCACGGGGCGTCCCTGGCCCCAGTCATTGTAATAGAGCGTCGTGCCGTCTTTGAGCGAAAGCGTCGCCATGGTCGTTCTCCTTGTGGGTACGTCTGGTCCCGTGCGGATGGACCGGCGTTTGGCTGCGGATTGGGCGCGGCGCGCAGGCCGGGTCGCCGCCGCGCCGGAAAGGACTCCGGCCTGTATTGCAAATAGGCGCGCGGGGGCTCCTGTAAAGAGGCGGCCGCGCGGTTTCCCGGGCTTGACCCGGGGGACCGCTTGGCGCATGAACGGACGGTATGCTGCAAAGGACCTATAAGATCGGCGAAGTCGCCAGTCTCACGGGACTCAAACCCTTTGTGCTGCGTTTCTGGGAAACGGAGTTTCCGCAGCTTTCCCCAGTGCGCACGAAAAAGGGGCAGCGCCTCTACACCGACGAACACCTCGAATTGATCTCCCGCATAAAATCCCTGCTCTACGAAGAGAAGCTGACCATCGACGGCGCGCGCCGCCGGCTGTCCGAGGCCGCAGGCGGGCAACCGCTGTTGCGCCGGGTCTACGACGAGTTGCAGGCCATCCGGCGCATGCTGGATGCGTGATCCTGCCGGGATGCGGGGCAGTGCGTCGCCGGACGCGCGTTCCGTGGCGTGACGGCTTACCGAATTGTCATGACGTGCGTCGCCTCGCCTGCAACAGGCTTCCGGCGAAGCGCGGCAAGGGGAGGGCCGTCCAAAATGTCGGCAATCCCCTTGCCTCGCCCGTCCTGGCGGCCTGGGCCAGGGGCGCGGCCCGTGTGACGCGGGCGTGACGCCGCCGCGACGGGG
>DQED01000436.1 GCA_003525525.1 Desulfovibrio sp. | reverse complement strand
CGCAAGCCGCCCATCGTCGAGCACGACCGCCTGGACAACATCTGCGAGATCCCGCTCGCCGTCTCCGCCTGTCCGACCGGCGCCATCAAGCCGTCCAAGGTCGAGATCGACGGCAAGAAGGTCAACTCCGTTGCGGTCAACGCCTCCCGCTGCATGTATTGCGGCAACTGCTACACCATGTGCCCGGCCATGCCGCTCGCTTCCGGCGAGGGCGACGGCATCGTGCTCATGGTCGGCGGCAAGGTGTCCAACCGCATCTCCATGCCGAAGTTCTCCAAGGTCGTTGTGGCCTACATCCCCAACGAGCCGCCGCGCTGGCCGACGCTGACCAAGATGATCAAGCACATCGTCGAGGTCTACGCCGCCAACGCCAAGAAGTACGAGCGCCTGGGCGAATGGGCCGAGCGCATCGGCTGGGAGAAGTTCTTCGAGCTGTGCGACCTGGAGTTCTCCCACCACTGCATCGATGACTTCCGTGATCCGGCCTACTACACGTGGCGCCAGAGCACGCAGTTCAAGTTCACGAAGCACATCGAGGCCTAAGCATCCAACTTCCGGGCGGGGAGTTCCTCCCCGCCCGGATCAAACAACGAGGGAGCGGTATGGCTACCGAGAAAGAGCAGGTGCTCGAATTTCTGCAGAGCAAGACCGGCAAATCCAAATTCTACTTCAACGACTTCTGCAAGATTTTCCCGGACAAAAAGCAGCGTGAGGTCAAGAAGATCCTCACCGAGCTGGTCAACGAAGGCAAAGTCATCTTCTGGTCCAGCGGCTCCACCTCCATGTACGGCCTGGCCGGCGTGGGCAAGCAGCAGAGCGAAGAAGCGTAGCGCACGCCGCCTGCGTGCGAGGCGAGACGGCCCTCAAGCGGCGCTTGCCGCCGCTTCCCGCAGCAATTTCGGCCGCGGGGCGACCCCAGGCCGCAGAGCACCGTGAACCAAGCCGCGCCGACAGGCGCGAATGAAATACGCGCCGTGAATGATCGCCCGCGTCTTGTCCTGGCCGGGCTGTCCGGGGGCGCAGGCAAGACCATCCTGACTCTCGGTATCTGCCGGGCCCTGGCCGCCGCAGGCTTGCGCGTCCGTCCGTTCAAAAAGGGTCCGGATTATATCGACGCCGCTTGGCTCGGGCTTGCCGCCGGGCGCGACGCCACCAATCTGGACCCTTTCTTACTGCCCGAATCCCGACTGCTCCCCCTTTTCCTGGAAAAATCCCGTGACGTCGACATCTCCGTCGTCGAGGGCAATCGCGGCATTTTCGACGGCATGGATGTGGCCGGCTCCTGCTCCACGGCCGCCCTGGCCCGCCAGCTCGACGCGCCCGTGGTGCTCATCCTCGACGCCACCAAGATGACCCGCACCGCCGCCGCCCTGGTCGCGGGCGTGGCCGCCTTCGAACCCGGCCTCAACCTCGCCGGCGTGGTCGCCAACCGCACCGCAGGGGCGCGCCACCGCGACATCCTGCGCCGTTCCATCGAATCCCTCGCCCGCGTGCCCGTGGTCGGCTTGCTGCCGAAAATACCGAAAAATCCCATTCCCGAACGCCACATGGGCCTGGTTTCCGACCGCGAGCAAGGGGCCGTGGACGCCATTCTCGACGGCATCGCCGCCGTGGTGCGCGAACACGTCGATCTCGACCGCCTCGTGGCCATCGCCCGAAGCGCCCCTCCCCTGCCGGACGCCGCGCCGGACGAGCCGGCCTGCGACGCGCCCCTGTCCGGAGCTGCCGATTCCGGGGAAGCCCCGGTCATCGGCGTGGTGCGCGACGCGGCGCTGTGGTTCTACTACCCGGAAAATCTCGAGGCGTTGGAGCAGGCCGGCGCGCGGCTTGCCGCCGTGAGCCTCCTCGACGACGCGCCCTGGCCGGCCCTCGACGGGCTTTACCTCGGCGGCGGCTTTCCGGAAACCCATGTGGAAGCGCTGGCCAAGGACACGGCCATGCGCGCCCGCGTGGCGGGGCTCGCCGCCTCGGGCATGCCCGTCTACGCCGAATGCGGCGGCTTCATGTACCTCTGCCGGGGGCTCGTCATAGACGGCGCGCACTACCCCATGGCCGGCGTCTTCCCCGTGGACACGACGCTTTGCGCCAAACCGCAGGGCCTGGGCTACAGCCTGGCCCGGGTCGTGGCCGACAACCCCTTCCACCCCGTGGGCACGCTGCTTCACGGCCACGAATTTCACTACTCCCGCTGCCAGGCCGCCCTGGAAGGCAGTCTGCCCGGTCCCGAGTCCTTCTGCCTGCGCATGGAACGGGGCGTGGGCATGCACGCCGGCCACGACGGGCTGCTTTTCCGCAACACCTTCGCCGCCTACACCCACATCCACGCCCACGGCGCGCCCCACTGGGCGCGCAATTTCGTGCATGCGGCGCGGGAGTGGAAGAGAAAAGGGTGAGGGGAGAAAGAGGGAAGATGCCTCCGGCGNNAAGCCCCTCCCGGACCCTCCCTGTCGCCGGGCTGGAATGCGTCGCGCAAAACCGCGACGCATTCCAGCCCGGAAACAGGGCGAACCGGAAGCGTATCGTATCGGAAGATAGTACAGACCCCCAACGAGGGGGTCCGGGGGGAATCATNNCCCGGCCGCCGGAGGCATCTTTCATGAAAATCACATGCGAAATCGCATCGCCGCGTGGGCCGGTCGTTTATACGCCCGCGGCCGCTGCCGCGCCGCTCGAGGGCGACGACACGGGGCTGACCTATGGCAGGTACTTCGAGGCGTTGGAGGCGTTCGTGTCCGCGGACGGGTTCGCTCCCCTGGCGCGGGGGCTTGCGGCGCTAGGGCGCAAGGACGGCCTTGCCGGCGCGCGCGAGATCGTGCTGCGCGCCGAGAAGCACGGCATGCTCTACCATCCGGCCAGCTGCACCGTGCGTTTTCCCGACGCCGCACCGACGTTTTGCGTCAACGTGGCGGTCGCGCCCGTGGCCGTGGACTGCCTGGAGGCGGAATGCGGGTTGCTCGAATTCCTGCGTGGCCGGTTCACGCCGGAATTCCTGCCCCGGCCCCTGGCCTGTGCGCGGGTGCACGGACTCGGCATGCTGCTCGAGGAGTGGTTCGCGGGTTTTCATGAGTTCCACCAGGACGGCGGGGGCCGGGTGCGGTTGTGGGATTTCGACGCCGGCGAACGGGTCCTGGACGCGGCCGATGCGGCGGCCCTCTACGGCGAGGCGGCGCGCATCCTCACCCGCTATTTCGATCCGGTCACGGGCGCGTCCATCGGCCCGTGGCACCACGCGGCCGGCGATTTCGTGGCCCGCGCGGACGGCGGCGGCGTAATGGTGCGGCACGTCA
>DQED01000308.1 GCA_003525525.1 Desulfovibrio sp. | reverse complement strand
CCGGGTCGCGGAAGAAATTGAGGCAAAACGCCGTGAGCAGAAGCAGCGCCACGGCGGGCACGGGCCAGCGCAAAAGCGCCGCGACAAGGGTCGCCAGGGCGCACAGGCCGATGATGGGCAGGCCGTCGCGGGCCAGGCCGAAAATGGGATTATACACGCGGAGCTCCAAGGGTCGGGCAGACGTCGGCGAAATCGCGGAAGAAACCGGCCTCGTCGCGGTAAAGGATGGTGTGAAAGCCAAGCGACGCGGCCAGTTCCACGTTACGCGGCGCATCGTCGATGAAAAGCGACGCCTCGGCCTTGGCCCCCATGGCGGAAAGCGCCAGCGCGAAAAAGGCTGCGTCGCGCTTGCTCACGCCGTGGTGGTAGCTGTTGAACACCGCGTCGAAATGGGAAAAAATGTCGTGGCGGGCGTCGAGGCGGCCCAGCCATTCGGTCTGGTCGCTTAAGATCGCGGTCCGGATGCCGGCGGCACGCGCGGCGTCGGCCAGGGCGAACATGCGCGGCCGCAGGGTGAAACGCGACAGCACCATGTCCGTCAGCCAGACGTCGTCGGCCGTGATGCCCGTGGCCTCGCGAAACGCCCGCCAGAAGCCGGCCTCGTCGCAGCCGCCGACCACGAAACCCGTGCTCCAGGCCATCTCGTAGGCCAGCGGTTCGAGCACGGCCGGGTCGCGGCCGGTCTCCCGGGCGATGGCGAGCAGGGCCGCGCGAAAGCCCTCCTCGGCCAGCACGCCGCCGAAATCGAAAAATATGGTCGTGGGGCGGCAAAGCCCCTCCATCACGTGATCCAAGAAAGCCTCCGTCTGCTTCCCATGCCGGGCCAAACCCCGTAAACTGCCCGAAGGCCAGTTCGCCTTTAGCCGGTTCCCCCGCGCCAAGCAAGCGCGGAGGGGAAGGAAAGAGGAGAGAAGACCGGGGCGCTGCCCCGGGCCCCGCCGGGGGGAATGATTCCCCCCGGACCCCCTCGAGGGGGGAGGGGGAAAGGGAGGGAATAATGGCGGAGACGATCCGTGTGGGGGTGAGCGCCTGCCTGCTCGGGCAGAACGTGCGCTACGACGGCGGGCACAAGCGCGACGCATACGTCGTGGAAACGCTGGGGAAATTCTTCGAGTTCGTCCCCGTGTGCCCGGAGGTGGAGTGCGGCCTGGGCGTGCCGCGCGAGGCCATGCGCCTTGTCGGCGATCCCGAGGCCCCGCGCCTGGTGACGATAAAAACGGGCGTGGACCTCACGGAGCGCATGCGCGCCTGGGCCTTGCGCCGGGTGCGCGAACTCGGGGGCGAAAACCTTCGCGGCTTCATTTTCAAGGCCAAATCCCCGTCGAGCGGCATGGCCCGGGTGAAAGTCTACGGCGAAAAGGGCGCGCCGGTCCCGCGCGGCACCGGCCTTTTCGCACGGGCCTTCATGGACGCCTTTCCCCTGCTCCCCGTTGAGGAAGAGGGCCGCCTGCACGACGACCGGCTGCGGGAAAACTTCATCGAGCGCATCTTCACCCTCGACCGCTGGCGCGCGGCCCTTGCCGGCGACGGCCGCACGGGCCTTCCCGCCCGGCTCGTGGCCTTCACCGCGACCAACAAGCTGCTGCTCATGTCGCACAGCCCGGAGATGGCCCGCCAGCTCGGCAGGCTCACGGCCGAAGCGAAGAACTGGCCCGCCGACGCCCTGCGCGCATCCTACGAGACCGTGCTCATGCGCGCCCTCACCCTGCCCGCGACCCCGGCCAAGCACGCCAACGTGCTCGAGCACATCGCCGGCTATTTCAAGAAGTTCCTCGACGCGGACGACAAGGCGGAGTTGCAGGCCGTCATCCGCGACTACCGCACGGGCCTCGTGCCCCTGGTTGTGCCCGTGACCCTTTGCGCCCACTACGCGCGCAAGTTCCGGGTGGACTATCTCCTGGCCCAGGCATACCTCCATCCCCATCCCGTGGAACTCAAACTGCGCAATCACGTCTAACTCCGGAAACACCGCATGCGCATCCTGCTCGCCGCCCTGCTCCTGCTCGCCTGCCTTCCCGCCTCGTCCGCGGCGGGGAGGCCCAAGGCCCTGCCGAGCGCCCGGGCCACGGCGCAAGTCGTCGGCAAATTGACGGCTTCCGGCCGCATCCACGGCCTGGTGGTCGGCTTCGTCAGCCCCGAGGGACGGGCGGTCTACGGCTTCGGGCATTTCGGCGAAGGGAAAAACGACCCGCCCCCGGACGGGCGCACGCTGTTCGAACTCGGCTCCATCACCAAGACCTTCACCGGCCAGATGCTCGCCCAGGCGATCATGGAGGGGCGCGTGCGCGCCACCGACCCCATGCGGCTCTATCTGCCCCAGGGCGTCATCGCCAAGGATTCGCCCCTTTTCTGGGTGAGCCTGCTCGACCTCGCCACCCACACCTCGGGCCTGCCCGAAGCGCCGTCCAACCTGCCTTCCACGGACCCGCGCAACCCCTTGGCCGGTTATTCCACCGCCCTGCTCCTGGACTACCTGCGCACGGCAAAGCCGATCGCTCCCGTCGGCCAGGACTTCTACTACAGCAACACCGCCGCCGGCGCGCTGGGCCTGATGCTTGCGCGCCTGTGGGACACCGACTACGAAACGCTCGTCAAAACGCGCCTTTGCGCGCCGCTTTTCCTGCGCGACACCACGATCTCCCTAAGCCCCGACCAGGCCGCGCGCATGACCCGGGCCCACGCCGCGGACGGCGGCCTGCTGCCCAACTGGGACGTGACCGGGCTCGAAGGGGCCGGAGCCTTCCGTTCCACGGCCGAGGACATGCTCACCTACGCCGCGGCCAACCTCGGCATCCTGCCCTCGCCGCTTTTGCCGGCCATGAAGCTGGCCCAGCTGCCGCGCAAGCACGTCTCGTCCATTCCCACGCTCTACATCGGCCTCTTCTGGAACATCATGAACTTCGGCGGCAAGGAGTACGTGCTCCACGCCGGCCGTTCCGGGGGCTATTTCGCGCTGGTGCTGCTCTCGCCAGAAGACGGGGCCGGCGTGGTGTTTCTATCCGACACCGAAGGCGATTTCTCCGACGAAGGCTGGAAGCTCCTGGAACTCGTCTCGGGCAAGCGGCAACCCTGATCCGGCTTCCGTTGGAACCATACTTGCATTTTTCTAAAAATCGGTATGTTCCGCACGGTCGGGGGGAGTTGTTGCCGCATCCCCGACATCCGACACCGCGCCAGAAAGGGAGGGACCCATGGCCGAAGAGGCACCGGAAAAACTCGTCGGCATCACCGGCGAACTCGAAGCCCTGCCCCTGGGCAAAGCCTGCCGCTATTACGAAAACTACCTGGATACGTTCCAGGTCGACCTGCCCATGGCGGTCTGCTTCATCAACCGCGTCTTCGACGAACAGAACCAGGAACTCCCGGAAGGCGCGCGCCGCCTGCTCGAGCATGCCCTGCGTTCGGCCGTGCGCTTGTCCAACTTCGATCCGGGCATCCTCGGGCTCGGGTTGAGTTCCGGCGTCGCGCCCGGTGTGCACGACCTCATCAAGGTCCTCGAAGGCACGCATGTCGAGCCGGAACTTTTCGCCCAACTGCGAAAGGCCTCGTTCAAATTCCAGGGCGAAGAGATCCGGGCCATTTGCGAAAAGGTGCTGGCCCGCCACCCCCTGGCCGTGCGCTACGCCGACATGCTGCTCAGCCTCGACTATTACGACGGCATCCCCCCAAGCCCAGCCGTCGCCGGGTTCCGTTGCCCCAAGGTGCTCCAGCCGCTTTGGAACAAACATCTTTTCAACGCGTACGCCGGCCTCGGCGATGCGGACGGAGCCTGGGCCCTGTGGGAGGGCGTCAAACCCTTTGCCGACGACCCCTTTACCCTCGCCAAGGCGGCGGAGATGCACCGCATGCGCGGCGACACCGAGACGGCCGTCGCCCTGTACGACCGCGCCATCGCCCTCGACGCCTATGCCCGGCCGTACCGCCTGCGCCGCGAGGAACTGGCCTCTCCCTTCCGGCCTGACCACGGCCTCGTGGACCGCAAGCGCGTGGCCGTCTATCTCTACAGCTTCAACAAGGCGCAAATCCTCGGCGAGACGCTTGAGAGCCTGCGCGGCAGCGCCATCGGCGCGGCGCGCATCAAAATACTGCTCAACGGCTGCACCGACGACAGTCTGGCCGTGGCCGGCCGGGCCAAGGCGCTCTTTCCGGAAAACGAGGTGGAGGTCATCAGCCTCCCGGTCAACGTGGGCGCGCCCGCGGCGCGCAACTGGCTGCTGGCCCAGCCCGCCACCCGGGAATGCGAATACGTGGCCTTCCTCGACGACGACGTCTATGTCCAGCCCGACTGGCTGGCCCAGCTGCTCACCGTGGCCGAGCGCGACCCGCGCATCGGCAACGTGGGCTGCAAGGTCGTTTTCCCCGGGCAGTTCCACCTGTTGCAATACCTCTACCGCCATGTGTCCCTCGCCCTGCCCGAGGCCGTGCGGGTCAGCCTGCCCACGCCCTATCAGCAGTACGACATCGGGCTGTACGACGTGGTCCGGGAAACGCGGGTGGTCATGGGCTGCCAGCACCTGTTGCGCACGGCCTCCCTGGCCGACGCGCCCGCCTTCGACATCCGCTATTCCCCTTCGCAGATCGACGACACGGACCACGACCTGCAACTGTGCCTGGCCGGCTGGAAGGTCTTCTACTGCGGCACGGTGACCTGCGTGCACCGCCAGGGCTCGGGCACCTCGGCGCGCAGCCGGCTTTCCATGGCGAGCCAGGGCAGCATCCTCGGCAACGACGTGAAGTTCTCCTACAAGTGGTTCGACCGCCGCGAGGAACTGGAGCGCCTCGACGCCCTGAGCCTGCGCGAAGGGGCATAAACGCCGGCCTGCCCCCTTGACACGACACCGTTCGTGTCAATTGTTTGAGCATACGAAACCACCACTTTGGAGGTTGGATATGTTCAAGAGTCTTTTGCCGCGCCTGCGGGAAAAGTCCGTGGCGGCCAGGCGGCCGGCGAGCATGGCCGACCTGATGGAGGATTTCTGGCGCGAGCCTTTCGGCGCGCTGCCCGCCCTGTTCAAGGACATGCAGTATCCGGCCGTGGACGTCAGCGAAGCCGATGGCGTGGTCACGGTCAAGGCGGAACTGCCGGGACTTGAACCAGGCGATGTGGAACTGTCCGTGGAAAACGACGCCCTGGTCCTTCGCGGCGAAAAGAAGTTCGCCGACGAGGAGAAAAAGGACGACTACCACCGCATCGAGCGCTCCTACGGCGCGTTTTCCCGCGTGATCCCGCTGCCGGGCAAGGTGCGCGAGGCCGAGGCCAAGGCCCGCTTCGACAAGGGCGTGCTTGTCGTGACCCTGCCCCGCGATGCCTCCGAGGCGGGAAAGAAGATCACCATCGAAAGCTGACTTCCCCTCCGCGGCGCATCGCCGCGTCCCATCGACCGGGAGCGCCCGCACGGGCGTTCCCGGTTTTGTTTCCCCATCCCCGGGCCGGCCGCCCCCTGCCCACACGACGCCGCCTTCCGGCGCATCCCCCAACGCCCCTGCTCCGGCGCACGCGTGCCGACGCCCCGCACCATCCCCTGCCGCACCCCTTGCCCGGGCACATCATTCCCCGGGCCGGTCCCATTTCGGCCCGCCGCGCAAGACCGGACAGTCTCTCAAAAAAAGTAATTAACATAAGCATGTTATAAATTATTTTTATTTTGCAGCAAATTCCTTGTTGACGGCGGGGCTCCGATTTGGCAGTTATGCGCCTCGGCAACGGCGGCCGCCCCGCCGATCCGGACCGGACGGAAAAAGTGAAAGAATTTGATTGACAACCGGGCCGGACGCAAGTAACTAGACGGGTCCTTAAAACGAGGCGGCATAGCCAAGTGGTAAGGCAGAGGTCTGCAAAACCTCCATTCTCCGGTTCAAATCCGGATGCCGCCTCCACAGCCGATTCTGAGCGGGAATAACTCAGTGGTAGAGTGCAACCTTGCCAAGGTTGAAGTCGCGGGTTCAAATCCCGTTTCCCGCTCCACCGAAAAATCGAAGGCCGGCCCCCAAGCCGGCCTTTTTCTTTGCCTCCCCGGCCGATTCGCGATAAGCCGCCTTTGTCTACCAAAATGGGAGCCAATCGTGAGCCGCACCATATCCCTCGACGCACCCCTGGACGAACTGCTCGATTTCGCCAAGAGCCGCTACACGGTCCGTTTCGAGCCCGTGGCCGTGGCCGGCGAGACCCTGGACATCCTCCAGATCGCCGACCTCGAAGCCCTCATCGACCGCCTGGCCCGGGAAGCGGGCAACGGCCAGATCACGCTGCCCTACTGGGCCAAGATCTGGCCCGCCGCCATGCTCCTTTCGCATTTCCTGCCGCACCTCGGCCCGGGCGAGGGGCGCACGCTGCTGGAACTGGGCGCGGGCGTGGGCGTGTGCGGCCTGTTCGCGGCACGGCGCGGCTTCGACGTGCTCCTGACCGACATCAACCCCGACGCCCTGCTGTTTTCCCGGATCAACATCCTGCAAAACGGCCTGTCCGACCGGGCGCGCGTCGCCCGCGCCGACTTTGCCGCCGACCGCCTGGGCCGGCGCTTCGACGTCATCCTCGGGGCCGAGGTCCTGTACATGGAAGACCTCTACCGGGGGCTTTGCAAGTTCCTCCTGGCCCACATCGCCCCGGACCCGGCCGCCGAAGTCGTGCTGATCAAGGACTTCACCCGCCGGGCCGGGCGCTTCATGACGCTGGCCGAAAAGGAATTCCACATCGCCGAGCGCGTGGTGGGCTACAAGGAAACCGACCCCGGCGAGGGCAGGCCGGAACGCAAACTGTGCCAGGTCTTCCGCCTGCGCCCCCGCAAGCAGGCCTGAACCGGTCCGCGTCCGCCCTTGCCGCCACCCATCCCCCCAGCGCGGGCGACGCGACCGCCCGGCCGCAAGACCGCCCCTGCCGCCTGGGAACACAGCGAGCACCGCATGAACGCATCCCCCGCCGCCCTGCGCGGCCTGACTTCCCGGCCCAAGACCCACACCCTGGAACTGGACAAGACCTGCCCGCCGGCCGAGACCGTGGCCCGGGCCAAGGAAGCCTTCGCGCGCCTGGGCAAGGGGGTGCTCGCCGAAACCCGGCGCATCGACACCGGCCGCCTCGGCATCCCCGTGTACATGAGCCTGTGCGGCGAGGCCGCGCGCGGCGTCATGCCCACGCGCAAGCAGATGGGCAAGGGCGCAAGCCCCATCCAGGCCGAGGCCTCGGCCCTCATGGAGCTGGCCGAACGCTTCAGCTTCTTTTCCTACTTCGCCGACACGGACCGCTTCGTCCCGGCCACCTGGAGCCAAGCCGAAGTCTTCTTCGGCGAGGCGCTCCTGCCGCCGGAACTGATCGCCCACAGCGTCGGCGACGCCTGCGACGCGGCCACGGCGCGACGCATCCTCGACCTTTACCCCTGGGACTTCGTCCTGGTCCGGGACGTGGCCGAGGGGCGCGACGTGGCCGTGCCCCTCGACTGGTTCAGGCTCATAAACGAATTCAACGGCTCTTCGGCCGGCAACTGTTTCGAGGAATCCGTGCTCCAGGGCGCGTGCGAGCTCATCGAACGCCATGTCTGCGCCGTGATCGACCGCACGCGGCCCACGCTTGCCACTATCGCCCCGGAAAGCTGCGCCGACCCGGTGCTGCGGGAACTGCTCGCCGCGTTCGAGAAAACCGGCATCCGGGTCGTGCTCAAGGACTTTAGCCTGAACATGCCCGCGCCGACCGTCGCGGCCATCGCCTACGACCCGNNCCGTGCCCACCGTGGCCGCCATCGCCTACGATCCGGCCACCTTTCCCCACGCCTCGGAGATCGTCTTCACCGCCGGCACGGCCTCGTCCCCGACCAAGGCCGCCATCCGCGCCCTGACCGAAGTGGCGCAACTGGCCGGCGATTTCGAGACGGGGAGCAACTACGAGGCCTCGGGCCTGCCTAAATTCACGCGCCTTGCCGACGCCGCCTGGGTCATGGACGGGCCGGGAGCGCCCCTTGACAGCCTGCCGGACATCGCCGCCACGGACATCGCCGCGGAACTGGCGACCCTGGCCGACCGTCTGGCAGCGCTCGGGCATCCGCTTTTCACCGTGGAGACCACCCACCCGGAGCTGGGCCTTTGCGCCAACTACAGTTTCGCCCCGGGCCTGGCGTTTCGCGAGCGCACCCCGGCCGCGAGCCTCGGGCTTTTCACGGGCCGGATGCTGGCCGAGCGGGCCGACCCGGGCACGGCGCGGACCGGGCTTGCCATGCTCGCCGCGCTTTTCCCGCAGGCGGCCTACGTGCCGTTTTACGAGGGCATGCTCGCGCTGCGCTTGGACGATCCCGAAGGGGCGCTGCCGCACTTCGCCCGGGCCGAAAAGCGGGAGACGCGCGACGAGGACCGGGCCCTGGCCGCCTTCTACCAGGCCCACGCCTTGTCGCTTCTGGACCGCCACGCCGAAACCCCGCCCCTGCTCGACCGGGCCATCGCCCTTTGCCCCGAGGTCAAGGAATACTACAATCTGCGCGGCGTGGCGCGCTTTCGCGCCGGGGACTACGCCCGCGCGGCCGAAGATTTCCAGGCCGCCCTGGACCTTGACGCGGGTTCGGCCATGGACCTGGCCAACCTGGGGTTGTGCCTGGAGCGCATGGGCCGGCTGGAAATGGCCGTCCACCATCTGGACGCGGCCCTATCCCTGAATGCGGATATCGGCTTCGCCAGGGAGGCGCTGGCACGCATCAAAGGGGAAGCAATTTGACACGCTTTGCCACAACAAAGCGATTTCATGGACATTTTTGGCAATACTACACGAGCAATCCCGTGAAAGGCATTGACAAAACAGGGCTGCGGCGATTACGTTAAAAAAATAACTCGGGAGCCGGAGCCTTCTCACACGGCTCGCCAGTGCAACATTGACCCATCGGGCATCAAGGGTGCTCTGATTCATGGGTGAGGCCTCCCGTAACACGGGACGCCGTCAGGAACCCGCCCGGGTTTCCGCAAACAGCCCGGGCGCTTTTCTCACAACCTGTAAGGAGGATGCGCATGGCTACTGTCGAGTACAAAGGCAAATCGTTCGAAGTCGACGAAGACGGCTTCCTGCAGCGCTTTGAAGACTGGACCGAGGAGTGGGTTGAGTATGTGAAGGACTCCGAGGGCATCAAGGAACTGACCCCCGAGCACAACAAGGTCATCGAGTTCCTGCAGGACTACTACAAGAAGAACGGCATCGCCCCCATGGTGCGCATCCTTTCCAAGGTCACCGGATTCAAGCTCAAGCACATCTATGAGCTGTTCCCGTCCGGCCCCGGCAAAGGAGCCTGCAAAATGGCCGGCCTGCCCAAGCCCACCGGCTGCGTCTAGGCCTACCTTTCCTCGAGGAAAAAAGGCGGTGAGGCGACTCGCCGCCTTTTTTTGCGCCCGCGGCCTGCCCCGACCTGCCCCGGGGTGCGCCAAGCGCTGCCCGCGCGGCGACGTTCCCGACGCCGCGACCGCCTACTTCTTGGGTTTGGGCTTGGCCTTGGGTTTCGGCTTCTTTTTCGGTTTGGGCTTTTTCTGCGGCAGCTTGCCTTCCTCGGCGAGCTTGAACAGCTTACGCTTTTTCGATTCGAAGGAAATGGCCGTCTTGATGGCAGCCAGAGCCATGGCGGCGATGGTCAGGATGATGACCAGCCCCTTTTGCAGCTGCCACTTCTGCTGCTCCATCATGTCCGCCACCCAGCCCTGGCCCGAGGTCTGGAACAGATAGACGAAAAGCGGCACCAGCACCAGGGACAGCCCCAGGCCCGCCACCTCCATCCACAGGAAGTTGCGGCCGAGCAGCATGCAGAAAAAGGTCGAATCGCGCACGATGCGCAGCGTGATGAGCCGCGTGCGCAAGGTGCGAATGCGTTCGTCCACCTCGGGCAGGTATTCGCGGCTCTTGTGGAAGTTCGCCGGCTCGTCCATGGACGAGGTCCGCATCCAGTTGAGCTTGGTGGCGCAGTAATTGAAATCGGCGTTGAATTCCCGCAGAAGCGAAGGGAACGGAAACCAGGCCGCCTCGCGCTGCACGCCCTTGAGCTCCTCGTACTGCCTCGCCTGTTCCGCCTGCATCACCTTGATTTCGCTGGCGACCTTCTTGACGATCTGCGCCTCGACATCCGCGACGCCGGCCTCGAACCCCTTGTAGGCCACGTAGTTGCCCAGCTTGCCGAGCTCCAGCAGTTCCTGGATCTTCTCTTCCGAGGCGACGAGGTACGGCTCCCCTTCGAGGAAGCGCTCGCGCAGCGATTCCGAAAGCGCGCCGAGGCTGGCCACGAGCGCCTGGGCCGCCTCCTGCGCCTGCTTCCAGACCCGCCACAGCGCGGCCAGGATGTGCAGCCGGCCCCGCTCCAGCTCCGGGTCGATCATCACCCGGTTGAACATGGACGGGTCGTTGGCCGTCAGTTGCGAAAAAATCTGCATCGCCTGGTCCGTGAAGCCCATCTTCACCAGGCACACGCCCTGGCGGTAGACGGGTTCGACCCAGCGGGGGCTTTCCTTGAGGGTATCCCGGTACAAGGCGATGGCTTTGTGCTGTTCGCCCTGGACCTCGAAGGCCCGGGCCTGGAGCCAGAGGAAATAGGCGCGTTGCAGGGCCGTGTAGCAAAGCCGGCCGGACTCCTGCCAGTAGTAGACCGCCTTGGTCCAGTCCCCGGCTTCCATGGCGGCGAAGCCCTGGAGCGACTTGGGCTGGTAGGCGCGGGGATACTTGGTCAGGGCCTGGAGCAGCATTTCCTCGTATTTCTCGGCGTTGCGCTCGCGAAGCGCGGTCAGCGCGTCCCAGTAGTAATCCCCTTCGCGCCGGCCCAGTTGCGCCAGCCCCGCGGGCAGGTCCTTGCCCTTGGCGCGCCAGACCGCCTCCAGCATGCGCGTCTGCAGGGGCTGGTCGATCTCGAAGATGGCGGCCAGCAACAGGTCCGTGTCTTCCTTGCCGGTCAGGCGCCTGGTCATCTCGCCCAAGGTGTCGCTTGCCAGGGCGGCGTCGAGCTTCTGGGAAAGCGCCTCCAGCCCGGCGATAGGCAGCCGGCCGAAGCGCTCCCAGACGTCCGGGCGGGGCGCGTCCAGGACTTTGGACGGGCACTGCCGGGGCTCGTGGTTGCCCAGGCCACAGTAAAAGCACGGCACGGCGTCGGCCACGGACAGGTTGCCGGGCAGCGGCACGGCCAGGGAGCCGCTCTTCTCGGACTCCTCCCCGGCCGCGACCAGGCTCACGTTGCACCAGTCGTCGACGTTCACGCCGCGGGAAATCGCCCTGGCCTCGTGGATGACGAATTCGTCGCCGAGCAGAAAGGCCGAACGGAAGCTCATATGCGGGAAATCCGGGGCCATCTGGTCCCAGTTGAGTCCCAGCCGGCGCGGCAGGTCCTTGCCGAAGGTGCGGCCCTTGGAGGGAACCGCGGCCATGACGCTCGGCCAGTAACGCCCCTCGCCGCCCGCGTCCTTTTCCGCTTCCAGGCGCATGATGCGCGAGACGGTGTCGCGACACCAGGCGCGAAAATGCTTGAGCCCCGGGGCCTCGAACAGCAAAAACCCCTCGTGGCGCATGAACTTGAGGCCCAGGCGGTCGATGATGTCGTGCAGTTCCGCCGCGATGTTGCGCCAGCCCTCGGCCGTGTCGCGGCTCAAGGGGTCGCCCAGGGGCCGGATGACCCCCATCCAGGCAAGCCCCGTGTCGTAGGCCAGGCCGGGGTCGGCCTCGAAGCGCTCGAAATGCACCCGGGCCAGACCCGAGGACGGCTTGATCGGCGTGCCCGACAGGCCCGGATTGCCGGCCAGCTGGGGCTTGAGGTTGGGATGGAGCAGTATCTCCAGGGATTCCGAGGGAGTGACATGCTGCCGTGACAGTTCCACGGAAATGGACAGCGTGCGGTCGAACTTGGGGCCGACGAGCAGCGAGGCCGGGAAGACCTCGATGAAGATCGGCAAGGCGTTGACGCGGCCCCAGACATGGATGCGGGCCAGGGCGCGCAGCCCCTCGTCGCCGAGAAAATACCACAGCGACTGGCCCGTGGTCTCGGCCATGCGAAAGCCGCCGAAGTCCTCGAGCATGGCGTCGAAAGCCGGGTCGAGCTGCCCGTCCCAGGCCACCCACACGCCGATGCCCGTGTGCACCATCCGGGTGGTACCCATATGAGGCAATTTCTCGAGTAAATTAGTAATGTATAGTGTGGACAACGGCGGGCTTCTCCCTTATCTGGCTCCCATGGACATCTCAAAAACCATCGCATCCCTCAAGGCCGAGCCGGGCTTTCTCGAAAAGGTCGGCATGGTGCTCGTGCACAACGGCGTGGCCCGGGCCACGTCGCGCAACGGCGCCCCCGTGGGCAAGCTCGAAGTCCGCGTGGACCAGGATCTCGTCGAGGCCATCCGCCGCGAGGGCGAGGCCATGCCCGGCATGTTCCGGGTGCTGGTCGAAGCCCGGGCCGGCACGTTCACGCCCGGCGACGACCTGCTGTTCATCGTCGCGGCCGGCGACATCCGCGAGCACGTCCTGGCCGGGCTGACGTACACGCTCACCCGCATCAAGGCCGAAGCGATCACCAAGAAAGAACTCGCGCCGGAGTGAGAAGGGCCGGGGGGACGCCTCCGGCGGCCAAAGGGCTGTCGCCCTCCGGGCTCCCGTGACGATTTCCCTCCTTTCGCTTCCACTCTGCCGCCCGCTTCCAGGTGATCCGGTTGATCGGGGGCCACCCCGGCCGTCCGGTTCATTTATGGTCCGCCCCGGCTGTGCGTATCAATTCCATTATGCGTGCGGCTTCTTCCGGCTTGTCGCGCTTGAGGCAGCCCTGCGCGTAGCGCATCGCCTTGCGCCGCAACTCTTTTTTTATGCATTCCCTGTGCCAGTCCGTAATATCGTCGCGGGCGAGGAGCTTGCACATGGAACGGATGCGAAAGAGGTCCTGGCCGAGGTAGATGGCCGAGAGCTGGTCCGCGCGGCCACCGTGGCGCACGGCCAGGGGCGCGTCGAGCAGGCCCACGGGATGGCGCAACAGGGCGCGCAGCCACAGGTCGTAGTCCTCGCAGGCCGGCAGGGTTTCGTCGAAGTCCCCGACCTCCAGCCAGAACTGCCGGGTGAACATGACCGTGGAGGGGCTCACCAGGCAACGCGCCAGCGCCTGCTCGAAAAAAAAACCGTCCGGCTTGGCGTGGACGCGTCCCGGATTGACGCGCCGGCCGCCGCGCATCCAGATTTCCTGGGTCTGGCTGATGGCCAGCCCCCGCGCGCGCATGCATTCCAGTTGCCGTGCGGTCTTTTCAGGAAGCCAGACGTCGTCGGAATCAAGGAGCGCGAAATAGCCCCCTCTGGCGGCGGCAAGCCCGGTGTTGCGCGCCGCGGAGACGCCCCGGGAGCGCGCATGGGCAAGCACGCGCAGCCTGGGGTCGGCGATGCCCGCAAGCGCCGCCGCCGTGCCGTCCGTGGAGCCGTCGTCCACCACCACCACTTCCAGGGAAACGCCCGTCTGCGCAAGGGCCGAGGCCACGGCGCGCCCGATCATCCCCGCCCGGTCCCGCACGGGAATGACGGCGGTGACCAGGGGCGCGTCCGTTCCGGCGAACTTCCCGGCAAGACTCTCCCGCTCCATGGCCGCGAGCTTACATGCCCGCTCCCGCCCTGCCAAGGCCGCCCTTCCCAGGCGCTCCGGCCTGGCGTAGTTTGCGGCACGCGTCACAAGGGAGGACCGCCGTCCATGCCGTCCGTGTACACCGATTCCGTGCGCGCCTACCGCCAGGAACTGCTCGCCCGCGCCGGGGAGCAGGCCTTCCAGGTGGTGGTGGCGCAGACCGACCTGTTCGTCCTGGCCGCACGCGACCTCGGCCGGGAAGTGGCCGCATTCGTCTCCGACCTGCGGCGCGGGCTCGAGACATACATCCTGCTCCACCCGGATTTCCGCACATCGCTTACGCCCGTCGCCGTCGGCGACGACGCGCCGGCCATCGCCAGGGACATGGCGGAAGCGGCGGCGCGCTTCGGCGTGGGACCGTTCGCGGCCGTGGCCGGGGCCATTTCCCAGGCCGTGGCCGACGCCTTTGCCGCGGCCTCGCCCGAGATCGTGGTGGAAAACGGCGGCGACATCTTCCTTCGCGGCGCGGCGGCGCGCACGGTGGCCCTTCTCGCC
>DQED01000416.1 GCA_003525525.1 Desulfovibrio sp. | reverse complement strand
GGCCGTGGCCGCGTTCGGCCGGCCGGCGGCGGACGCGGAACAGTTGCGGCGCGTGGCCGTGACGCTCGGCCGCCTCGGCTTCGAAGAGCCGCAAGCCGCCGCGGACGCGCTTTCGGGGGGCTGGCGCAAGCGGCTTTCCATCGCCCGGGCCCTGGTGACGGAACCCGATGTGCTGCTCCTCGACGAACCCACNNACCAACCACCTGGACCTGGAGTCGATCCTCTGGCTCGAGCGCTTCCTGACCGGCGCGCCCTTCGCGTTCGTCGTGGTCAGCCACGACCGATTCTTCCTGGAAAACGTCTGCCGCCGCACCGTGGAGCTCTCGGCGGCCTATCCGCGCGGCTTTCTGGGCGTGGACGGCCCCTACAGCGCGCTGCTCGAGGCCCGGGAGGCGTTCCTCGAAAGCCAGGGCGCGCTGGAACAGACGCTCGCCAACAAGGCCCGGCGGGAGGTCGAGTGGCTGCGGCGCGGCCCCAAGGCCCGGGCCACCAAGGCCAAGGCGCGCATCGAGGCCGCGGGCGAACTCTTCGGCGAACTGGCCGCGACCCGGGAGCGAAACCGCGAGACCGTGCGTGCGGGCATCGATTTCTCGGCTTCGGGCCGTCAGACCAAACGCCTAGTCGTGGCCGAAAATCTGGCCAAGGCCTATGACGGCCGTCCGCTTTTTCGCAATCTCGACATCGTGCTTTCCCCGGGCGTGCGCCTGGGCCTGACCGGCCCCAACGGCTCGGGCAAGTCCACGCTGCTGCGTGTCCTGGCCGGGCTCGAGCGCCCGGACGCCGGCAAGGTTTCCTGCGCGCCGGGGCTCGAGCTCGTGGTCTTCGACCAGAAGCGCGAGCAGCTGGACAAGGAGCAGATCCTGCGCCACGCCTTCGCCCCGGACAGCGACAGCGTCCTCTACCGGGGCCAGCCCGTGCACGTGGTCACCTGGGCCAGGCGCTTCGCCCTGCGTCCGGAACAGCTCGACCTGCCCGTGGGCCTGCTCTCCGGCGGCGAACAGGCGCGGGTGCTCATCGCCCGGCTCATGCTGCGCCCGGCAGACGTGCTGCTCCTCGACGAGCCCACCAACGACCTNNCGGTGGTGCTCATCACCCACGACCGCTCGCTTCTGGACCGCGTCTCCACGGTGCTCCTCGGTCTCGACGGCGCGGGCGGCGCGGCGGTCTACGCCGACTACGCCCAATGGGAAGCGGAATATGGGGCCAGGCGCAAGGAGCAGGCCCGGGCGGAGAAGGCGGAAAAGCCGCAGAAGGCCAAGCCGCGGCCGCAAAGCGCGTCGAAGAAGCTGAGCTTCAAGGAGCAGCGCGAATACGACGGCATGGAAGAAGCCATCGCCCGGGCCGAGGCCGACCTGGAAGCGTCCAGGGCGGCGCTCGAGGATCCGGCCGTGGCCAGCGACGGACACGAGCTTTCCCTTCGCTTGCAGGCGTTTCAGGCCGCCGAGGCCGCTGTGGAGGCGCTTTACGCGCGCTGGGAAGAGCTCGAGGCGAAGCTCGCCTGAGGCGATGCCGCGGGTCAGGAGGCGGCTGCGCCCGGTGCGGGCACATGTTTGTCCGTTGGCGCGCGTTCGTCACAATCGAAGGCGCAACAGGGCGCGCGTCATTTCGCGTCGCCTGCCGCAGGCCCTGGCGCACGGACGGCCGGGGACTTCCGGGCGTCTCGGAAATGACACAAAGTCTTCATCTTCCTGTTCCGGGACGAAAGTAGCAGAGACACGCCACGCTCGATCCGGGTGGCGCAACCTGTCTTTCCCAAGCCGTGTCCGGGAAGTATCATGACGCTCAAATACAAACTGATCCTGTTCTGTCTGGCCATCAGCATCCTGCCGCTGGCCGTCACCGGCGTCGTCAGCGTGCGCCAGGCGTCGGGCATCCTCGGCGAGCAGGCCTTCGGCGGCCTGGCCGCGGCCCGCGACAGCCGTCGCGAGGCCCTGGAGGCGGCGGCCGCCACCTGGCTTCGCGAAGCGGCGATCATGGCCTCGGTCAAGGAGGTCTACAACGCCGTCGGCATGACGCGCGACTATTTCATGGGCACCAAGCCCGGCCAAAAGGCGGACGTGAACACCCCGGACTACAAGGATCTGCACGAATACGTCGGCCCGGCCTTCGGTCCCTTCACCAAGGTGCTCGGCTTTGGCGACGCGCTGCTCGTGGCCGACGACGGCCGGGTGCTTTTTGGCGCTGCCTCGGGCAAGGAGGTCGGGGAGGACGTGAAAGAAGGGCCGCTTAAGAATTCCAGCCTGGCCGCGGCCTGGCGCGCGGCCATGAAGGGCGAGGTGGCGTTTGCCGATTTCGCGCCCTATCCGCCCATGGGCGGCGAGGAAGTCGCCTTCGTGGCCGCGCCGGTCAAAAACCACACCGGCACCATGATCGAGGCGGCGGCGATTTTGCGCGTGCCCAAGGAGGAGCTCGTGCGCATCATGCGCCAGGGCGAGGGCACGGGCGTGTCCCGGGAGTTCTTCCTGGTCGGCGGCAACGGCGGCGTGCGTGTGGCGGCCGTGGCCGCCGAGGCCGCGGCTGCGGCAAAGCCAGCGGGCGCGTCCGTTTCCCGGTCCCTTGGCGGTGAAACGGG
>DQED01000030.1 GCA_003525525.1 Desulfovibrio sp. | reverse complement strand
GCCGAGGCCCTGGGCGCGCGCTACGTGCCGACGACCCTCGGCGGCGGCAACATCGAAGGCGGGGCGGACGTGGTCTTCGACTGCGTCGGGTCCTCGCGCACCTTCGAGGACGGGCTTTTAAGCCTCGCCGCCGGCGGGAAATACGTCATGGTCGGGGCCGGGGCGCGGCTGAAGGGCGTCGACATCTCGAGCCTGTGGTTCCGCGAGCTGACCGTGGCCGGCTCCTCGGGCTGCGCCATGGCCCCGGACCCGCGTCGGCCCGGAACCATGGCGCGCACCTACGCGCTGGCCCTGGAACTGCTCGCCTCGGGCGATTACCCCACGGAAGGGCTGCTCACCCACCTGTTTCCCCTGGAGAAATGGCGCGAGGCCTTTGCCTGCGCCTTCGACAAGCGCACGACGGGCAGCGTCAAGGTGGCCTTCGACCTGCGCGGCTAGCCCGCGACGCCTTGCCGGGCGTTTCCCGTGTCGGGGCCATGCCGCCTTGACCCTGTGCGACGGGGGCGGTACGGGCGGCCATGCTCGTCCGCGCCGCGTTGGCCCTGGAAAAGCGCTACCTCGCCCTGGTCGCGGGATGCTGCGCCCTGGCCCTGGTTTCCCCCGGCCTTTTCACCTGGATCGCGCCCTCTATCGCCCCGGCCCTTGGCGTCATCATGTTCGGCATGGGGCTTTCGCTCACCTTCGCCGATTTCGCCGCCCTGGCCCCCAAGTGGCGGCTGGTGCTCGTCGGCGCGCTGCTGCAATTCACCGTCATGCCCGGCCTGGCCTGGCTGCTGGCCAGGGGCCTCGGCTTGCCGCCCGAGGCCGCGCTCGGCGTGATCCTGGTCGGGGCCTGCCCGGGCGGCACGGCCTCCAACGTCATCACCTACCTGGCCGGCGGCAACCTCGCCCTTTCCGTGATCCTCACCCTCGCAACGACCGTGGCCGCGCCCCTGGTTACGCCCGGGCTGACCGCGCTGCTCGGCGGGTCCGTCATCCGCGTGGACGGCCCCGCCATGATCGCTTCGGTCTTCTGGATCGTGGTCTTCCCGGTGCTGGACGGGCTCGTTTTGCGCCGCCTGCTGCGCCGCCGCCTGGAACCGGTGCTGGCGGTCTTCCCGGCGCTGTCCATGGTGACCATCGCCTTGGTCATCGCCTGCGTGGTCGGGCTCAACCGCGACACGGTGCTCGCCTTTCCCGGCCTGGTCATCGCGGCGGTCGTCTTGCACAACTGCGGCGGCTTCGCCCTGGGCTACCTGGGTGCGGCCCTTTTTTCCGCCGACCGCGCCGACCGCATCGCCATCGCCGTGGAGGTGGGCATGCAGAATTCCGGCCTGGCCGTGGCCCTGGCCAAGCTCCACTTCACCCCGGCCGCGGCGCTGCCCGGCGCGCTTTTCAGCCTCGAGCAGAACCTGGCCGGCGTGCTCTGGGCGCGCTGGCTGGCAAGGCGGCGCGACGGCTGAGGCGGCGCTCGGGCAAACGCGGCCCGTTCGTCGCCGTTCCGACGTCCGTTCGCGCCGGTTCGCGGGCAGGATGCATCCGTCGCCGGCGGATTTCGGTTGTCGCCGCAAACGATTTGGCGCTATCGTCGTCCTACCGTCGCAGCCAAAGGAGGCCCGCATCATGATCGACAAGATTGCCGGGTATCTCGGCGAGGAAGCCGAATTCCTGCTTTCCCACGTATGCAAGACCATAGCCAAGGAACAATTGCACCTGCCCGGCCCGGACTACATCGACGACATCTTCGTCCAGTCCGACCGGCCCGTGCCCGTGGTGCGCGCGCTGGCCGCCATGCTCGGCCACGGCCGCCTGGGCGGCACCGGCTACATGTCCATTCTGCCCGTGGACCAGGGCGTGGAGCACTCGGGCGCGGCCTCGTTCGCGCCCAACCCCGTCTATTTCGATCCGGAAAACATCGTGAAGCTGGCCATCGAGGCCGGCTGCAACGCCGTGTGCTCGACCCTCGGCGTGCTCGGGTCCGTGGCCCGCAAGTACGCCCACAAGATTCCCTTCCTGCTCAAGATCAACCACAACGAGCTGCTGTCCCTGCCGGCCATCCACGACCAGACGCTGTTCGCCTCGGTGGACCAGGCCTTCGACATGGGCGCGCTGGCCGTGGGCGCCACGGTCTATTTCGGCTCGCCGGAAAGCCGCCGCCAGATCCAGGAGGTCTCCGAGGCCTTCGCCCGGGCCCACGAGCTGGGCATGGCCTGCGTGCTGTGGGCCTACCTGCGCAATCCCGCCTTCGTGAAGGGCGGGGTGGACTACCACACGTCGGCCGACCTCACCGGCCAGGCCAACCACCTGGCCGCCACCATCGGGGCAGACGTGGTCAAGCAGAAGCAGGCCACCAACAACGGCGGCTACACGGCCGTCGGCTTCGGCAAGACCGACAAGCGCGTCTACAGCGAACTGACGACGGACCATCCCATCGACCTGACCCGCTACCAGGTGGCCAACTGCTACATGGGCCGCATCGGGCTGATCAATTCCGGCGGCGCGTCGGGCGCGTCGGACTTCCCCGACGCGATCAGGACCGCGGTCATCAACAAGCGCGCCGGCGGCATGGGCATGATTTCCGGGCGCAAGGCCTTCCAGCGTCCCATGGCCGAGGGCGTCGAGCTCTTAAACGCCATCCAGGACGTCTACCTGTGCAAGGACGTGACCGTGGCCTAGACGGCCGGTTTTTTCCCGGGGCGGACGCATCCGTCCGCCCCGCCCCGGCATTGTAACCCCCGCCATCCCCCCGGCGACCAACCGCGTACAAACGGACGGCACAGGCCGCCCGCGTATCCGGGAGGTCGTTTTCATGAAGAAATTGTGTTACGGCTTGCTGACCCTGGTCGTCCTGGTCGGTTCCGCCTATGCCGTGGCCGCGGGTCCCGGCCCCGGCGGCCCCGGCGGACCGGGGCCCGACGGCATGCTCGAGAGGTTGCTTGCGCTCAGACTGAGCGACGCGCAAAAGCATGACGTGGCCGTGATCCTCAAGGAGAACCGGCCGGCCTTCGAGGCCGCGGGCAGGGCCATGCACGAAGCGTTCGACGGCATGCGCGACGTGATGTGCAAGGAGCCGGGCAACGAGCAGCTCGTGCGTCAGGCAAGCCGCAAGATCGGGGCCGCCGGCGAGGAATTGGCCGTGTTGCGGGCCAAGGTCGAGGGCAAGGTGCTCGCCGTGCTCACGCCCGAGCAGCGCAAGGACTGGGCCGAGGGCTGCATGCCGCCGCTGCCGCCGAAAATGAAGGAGCGATTCCATGCCGGCCATGAGCTGATCAATGAGTGGATCGACACTCACGCCGGCGCGGGCAAGTAAGCTCCGGAGCGTTATGGCCGAAACGGTGGTGGACATGGAGGACGCCCGGGTCCTTGTGGAGATCCGGGCGGGCGACGTGGACGCCTACGCCAGGCTCATGAAGAAGTATCAGGGGCGCGTGGCCGGGATCGTCTCCGGCCACGCCCCCCGGGAACGGGTGACGGAACTCACGCACGAGGTGTTCGTGCGGGCCTACCGGTCCCTTGTCGGCTACCGCGGGGACAGCCCCTTCGGACACTGGCTGGCCAAGGTGGCGGTGCGCACCTGCCACGACTTCTGGCGGGCGGAATACCGCCGCCGGGAGCGGCCGGAAAGCGAGCTGTCCGACGAATGCCGGGCCTTCGCCGAGGAGGCGGCGGCCCTGGAGACGAGCGAGGCCGCCGAGGAAACGGCGTCGCGGCGGGAGGCCAGGGAATTGCTGGCCTGGGCCATGGATCGGCTCTCGCCCACGGACCGCATGGTGGTCACGCTCACGCACCTCGAGGAGCGCCCCGTGGCCGAGGCCGCGGAGCTGCTGGGGATAAGCGTCCCCAACGTCAAGGTCCGGGCGTTCCGGGCGCGCAAGAAACTGCGCGAACTGCTCGCGGACGTCATCGGCACGTAAGGAGGACTCCATGGACGGAAACGAATCGCAACGCAGGGACCGGCTGGAGGCCGTGCTGCGTGCGGCCCATGCCGGGCGCGAGGCCCCGCCTGTCGAGCCCGCCATGGCCGCCTCGGTGCTGGCAGCCATCAAGGCCGAACCGGCCGAAGAACCGGCCGCCACGGGGGTTCTGTGGCGCATGGCCGCCGGAGCCGGGTTCGTGGCCGCGGCCACGGTGCTCATGGCGCTGTTCTGGGGCTCCGGTCTGGAAGAGGAAATCGGGCGAATGCTCTTTTACGATCCCAACGGCCAGGTTCTGGTCTCCATGCTCGGCGTGTAGGGCGGCGGCATGCGTCCCATGACGACGAAGATACTGGCGGGGCTTCTGCTTTTCGCCTCGGGCGCGGTGACGGGTTATTTCGGCTCCCGCCTGCTGGCCGAGCGGGGCAGGTTCGAACTGTTTCACGGCGATCCGCGACATTTTTCCGAGATGGTCGTGCGCCGCATGTCCGATGACCTGGACCTCTCCACGGCGCAACGGGAAAAACTGCGGCCGATCGTGCTCAATACGGGCGACGAACTGGCCAAGATCCGGCGCGAGCAGGAACCCAAGGTCCGTGAAACCATCGACAAGAGCATCGAAGCCACCAAGGCCATTCTGACCCCGGAGCAGCGCGAGAAGTTCACAGCGCGCATGGAAAGTCTGGAAAAGCGGCGCAAGGCCATGGAACGCTTCGCCCCGTCCCCCGGCGGCCCGCCGCCCGGCGAGGGCGGATTCCCGCCGCCGCCTTCCCACGGTTTCGACGGCGGCCCGCCGCCACCCCCACCCGGCATGAGGCCGCCCCCGAATTTCGAGGGTTTCCCCCCGCTGCCGCCGCGACAGCCGCAGCCCGAAGGCAAGGCCTCCCCTGAAGCGGCTCCTGCGCCGGCCAAGGGCAGCCCTGCGCCCCAAGCTCCGGAAAAGAGCCTGGGAAATCCGTAACCCCATTCCCCTGCACTGCGAAATCTGGCAATACTGACGGCAAATCCCGCGGGCCGCCCCGAACACGCAAGGGGCGGTCCGTCGCAACCCAAGGGCACGCGCCACATCCGTAGGCCGTGCCGAGGAGGAACGTCATGCCAGTCTCTCGCGCCGCATCCTTTTCCCGTCGCGATGTCCTTCGTCTTTCCGCCGCCGCCGGGCTCATGGTCCTGGCCGGAGGCCTGATCCGGCCGGACGCCGCCTGGGCCGAGGCTTATACGGTCCCGCCCCTGCCGTACCCCGAAAACGCCCTGGAGCCCGTCATCTCCGCCCGTACCGTGAGCTTCCATTACGGCAAGCACACCATGGGCTACTTCGCCAATGCCAACAAACTCGTGGCCGCGAGCCCGCTCGCCGGCATGTCCCTGGAAGAGGTCTTCCTGGCCGCCGGCAAGGACCCCAAACTGACGGCCATCTTCAACAACACGGCACAGGCCTGGAACCACGTCTTCTACTGGAACGGCCTGCATCCCAAAGGCGGCGCGCCCGCAGGCAAGCTCGCCAAAGCCATCGACGCGTCCTTCGGCAGCCTCGACGGCTGCAAAAAAGCCCTCACCGAAGCCGCGGTCAGCCAGTTCGGCAGCGGTTGGGCCTGGCTCGTCGCCGGCAACGACGGCAAGCTGCAGGTCGTCAAGACCGGCAACGCCGGCAACCCGCTCCAGGAAGGCCTCAAGCCCCTGTGGGTCATCGACGTCTGGGAACACGCCTACTACCTGGACTACCAGAACCGCCGCGCCGATTACGTGGCCGGCGTCCTGGACAAGCTCGTCAACTGGGATTTCGCGGAGAAGAACCTGGGCTAGGCGAGACGAGGCGAGGGGAGGGGAGAGAAACGCCGGGAAGAGGGCAAGAGGAAGATGCCTCCGGCGGCCAGGAGGGGGTGACCCCCTCCTGGACCTCCCCGGCGGGGGGAGCGGGCGCCAGCGGCGAAGCACTCCCGACCACGCCCACGCCTCCACCCGCTCCCAGCCGCCCCCGCTCAGGGGGGCCGGGGGGGATGATCCCCCCCGGCGGGGTTCGGGGCAGCGCCCCGATCTTCCCTCTCCTCCTACTGGCCGCGATTGCCGGTGCCGCAGCCGGAGCGCACGGACTTGCAGTAGGCGATGCAGGCCTTGTCGCCGCGGCATTGGGAAACGCACTGCTGGTATTGCTGGGCGCACATGGCCGGGGTTTCCGGGGCCGGGTTGCCCAGGCGCTGGAGCATTTGTTGTGTGACCTGGATGACGGGCACATTGGCGGCCTGGGCGGCGTAGCCGTCCTGGACCTGCATGACCGCGCTGCACGTCAGGTAGCATTGGGGCACCACGGCGTTGCAGACCACGCTCGGGTCGTGCCGGTCGCCGTAGGGCAGGGAGATCGCGGCGACGGCGGAACCGTCGGGCTTGACGCAATACAGCTGGGTTTGGGCCAGGGCGGCCGAAGCGGCGGCCAGGGCCAGGGTGAGGACAAGGGCGATGAACAGGGGACGTTTCATGTTTTCCCTCCTTGCGGGCAAAGGCTTCCGCTATGTCGTTTCCTACGGGAAGTCGTTGACGTTGTCATGAGGGAATCACAAAATCGGGAAAGCTTCCATGAAAAAGTCTTGTGGCGGAGCAGGGTCGGGCGTAGACGACCTTGGTTCGCAGGTGTCGGCGCGCGGGGAAACCGGTTGAAAATGGGCAAGGCCCGTTGACTTTTGCCGGGGTGCCGTGCTAGTCGATCGCGACTTGTGAAGTTGTGCACGAGCGCCCGCGCGTTTGGGTCCGGCCCAGGCGGGTCCGGGGACTGTCGCAGGACGGGAGGGGACAGGGTGTTCGGCCGACTCATCAAGGATAAAAGCGTTCGCGAGTCCATCGCCTCGGCTTCGGTGGTGGGGCTCAATCTCGTGTCGGCCACGTTCGTCGGTCTCTTCATCGGCTGGTGGCTGGACAAATGGCTGGATACCAAGCCATGGCTTTTGCTTGCGTTTCTGATCCTGGGCATCGTCGCGGGATTCAAGAACGTGATGGTGGAAGTCAGGAAGATCCAGAAGGCAGACGCGGGCGAACAGGAAAAGCAGGGCGGGGATGATGAAAAATCTTAGGGACAAGCTGGATCGCTGGCTGCTGCGCCGGGGGTATGTCCACCCCGAGGTGCGGGAACTGGTGCGCAACCAGCTGCTCCTGACCGCTCTGGTGCTCGCGGCGACCTTGCCGTTCGCGGGCGTGTCCGTGGCGGCCTGGTCACTGGCCGCGGGCACGGTCATCATCTCGGCCAATTTCTGCTCCCTGGCCAGGTTCGGCCAGCGGATCACGGGATACGCAAACAGGCGCGAAGCCGTGGCGGCCGTGCTGGCTCGGTTCTATTTCCGGCTGGCCCTCTCGGGAGCGGCGCTTTTCGCCTGCATCGTATGGTTCGGGGCTGCGCCGTTGCCGCTTCTGGCCGGCATCACGACGGTGGTGGTTAACTTCCTCGTCTGGGGCGTGTGGCGCCATGCCGGCTCCAAGACGCACCAAAC
>DQED01000222.1 GCA_003525525.1 Desulfovibrio sp. | reverse complement strand
CGGCCGCGACGACGCCGGCAAGCGTCGGCGGCAGAAGCCCGAAGCCGTACGGCGGGTCCACGGCGATGAGGCCGAACGGCCCGCCGCCGCCAAGGCGCGGCAACGCTTTCGCCACATCGGCCTCGACCACCTTGGCCTCGGCCGGCGAAAGCCCGAGCGCACGCAGGTTTTCCCGCAGCATCTTCGCCACGGCGGGATTTTTTTCCACGAATACGCATTCCCCGGCCCCGCGCGAAAGGGCCTCGATGCCGACGCTGCCCGCTCCCGCAAACAGGTCGAGCACGCGCGCGCCCGGAGCAAGGGCCCGCCTCGCGGCCAGCATGGAGAAAAGGGCCTCGCGCACGCGGCCCGTGGCCGGGCGCAGCCCGGCCGCTTCCATGACCTTGATGCGCCGGCCGCCGAAACGGCCGGCGATGACGCGCATGCTCATCGCCGGCGCGACCCCGTGGCCACGGCGTAGACGGCCGGCGCGTAGCGCGCAAGAAGCAGCCCCAGGCCCGTGCACAAGGCGAAGGTCAGCCCCGTGAGCAGCGCCATGTAGCCGATGCCGACCCAGGTCCCGGACGTGGGATGAAAGAGGAAGCGCGTCCCGTAGATGAGGTAGGAGAGCACCGGCTCGTGGGTGAGATACACGAAAAACGAGACCCCGGACAACCCGAGCAGGAATTTGGACCGGCCAAGCCAGGGATAGCCGGTGAGCAGCCACAGGGCGAGCGTGCCGAAAATCATGTCGTGGCGGTAGAACATATGGTAATACGGCGGATAGCCCTTGAAGTATTCCACCCAGCTGACCGCGGCGAGGGCGGCAAGGCCGAGCAGCAGGCCAAGCCATGTGTAGCGCCGCGCCGCGTCGAGGTCGACCCCGGTGCGGGCGAGCATGCCGCCCGTGTAAAAAAAGAACGCGCCGCTCAGTTCCACGGCGAGCCCCTGCTGGGGCACGAACATCCACACGGCCCAGAAGAGGAGAACGCCGAGCCGCGGGATCTCCTTGATCACGAAGAAAAAAACCGGAGCCAACAGGAAATAGACGTAAATGTCGCG
Source organism: Desulfovibrio sp. (assembly GCA_003525525.1). Taxonomy (GTDB): domain Bacteria; phylum Desulfobacterota; class Desulfovibrionia; order Desulfovibrionales; family Desulfovibrionaceae; genus Solidesulfovibrio. The sequence continues at coordinate 3,252 of DQED01000222.1, read as the reverse complement.
CAGGAACCACAAGGGATAAACCGCCGGAAAGCGGTAGACGCCAAGCAGGTATTTCAGGATGCCGTCCGCGCGCAAGCCGTTGATGTCGCCCATGTAGGGGGCTTTGTTGAAAATGAGGATGAGCGCGATGGTGATGGCGTTGAAGAGCAGATACGGGAAAAGGATGGTGCGCGTCTTCTTGAGCGCCATCTTGCGGTAGGCGTCCAGGGTCGGTTTGTAGGTGAGGTAGAAGAGATAGCCGGAGATGAAAAAGAAGACCGGCACGCACAGGCGGAAGATGTTGTGGTTGACGACGATGAGCACGGCGCGCAACGCGTCTGGAATCTCTTTGTAATAGGCCTGCAAGCCCTTCTCGGCATGGACGCCGATGACAAAGATGACGAGAAGCGTGCGCAGCACGTCGAAACGCTTGGAAATATCCGACGAAACCAGAGTACGGGTGGACATGGGCGGAGGTGTCGGAGCTACTGCAACAGGTCGAATTTGGAAAAACGCATGGTGAGCCCGGCGCGGCCCTGGGTGGCCGAACGCAGGTCCGTGGAAAAACCGAACATCTGGCGCAGCGGCGCAAGCGCCGTGACGTTTTTATGCCCGCCCCGGTCGGTCATGTTCTCGATCTTGGCCCCTTTCGCGCCCAAAAGACCGGCCACGTCGCCGACAAAAGCGTCGGGCACGCCGATTTCGAGCTCCATGATCGGTTCGAGCAGCGCGGGCCTGGCCGCGGCCAGGGCGTTTTTAAGCGCAAGCGACGCAGCCATGCGGCAGCCGACAGCCGAGGTCTTGCCCTCGGCCGGAAAAATCCCGGTCACGCGCACGCGCACGTCCTGCACCGGGTAGCCCTTGACCGGGCCGCTTTGCAGGCCGTCCTCCAGGCCTTCGGCAATGGCGTCGAGCCAGGCGCGCGGATACTGGGCGCTGTCCACGGCGAAAGCGATGTCGCGGCCGGCCTCGCGGGGCAGCGGCGCGACGGAAAGGGACACCTTGCCATGGTGGACGCGGTCGCCGAGTTCCCGGTCGAACTCGCCCTCCCCGACCGCCTCGGCCGTGACCGTTTCCTGGTAGACCACCTGCGGCTTGCCCGCGCGCGGCGACACGCCGTATTCGCGGCGCGCCCGTTCGAGGACCACGTCGAGGTGCAGTTCGCCCATGCCGGACAGGATCATCTGATCGGTGTCGGCGTCGGTGACCAGGGTCAGGGTGGGGTCTTCCTGGAGCAGCTTGTCCAGGACATCCTTGAGCTTGTCCGATTCCTCGGCGTTTCGCGGCTCGAGCGCCAGGCTGATGACCGGCTTGTACGCGGCGATGGCCTCGAGCACGATGGGGTCGCCCTTCTCGCACAGGGTGTCGCCCGTGACCGCGTAGCGCAGGCCCGAAACGGCCACGATCTCGCCCGGGCCGGCGGTTTCGGCCTTTTCCCGGTGTCCGGCGTGCAGGCGGAAAAGCCTTGCCGGGCGCTCGGCGGCGTCGCGCGTGGCGTTGTAGACGTCCTTGCCGGCCTCCAGGCGGCCGGAATAGACGCGCACGAAAACCTGCTTGCGCCCGGTTTCCATGCTGACCTTGAAGACCAGTGCGGCAAGGGGCGCTGCCGGGTCCGGCTCGAAGCGCTTTTCCTCTTTCGTCTTCGGATCGAGCCCCACCACCGCGCCCCGGTCGAGCGGGCTCGGCAGGAAGGCCAGCACGCCGTCGAGCAGGGGCTGGACGCCGATGTTCTTGAGCGCCGAGGCGGCATAGACCGGCACCGCGGCATGGCCCAGGGTGGCGGCGCGCAGCCCGGCGACAAGCTGCGCCGTGTCGATGTCCCCGCCGCCGAGATAGGCGTCCATGAGCGCCTCGTCGAATTCGCAGGCCGTTTCCACGAGTTTTTCGCGCCAGGGCGCGGCCAGGGCGGCTTCGTCCTCGGTCAGCGCGCGACGCGTCATCTCCTCGCCCTGGGTCGCCTGGTCGAAATCCAGCCTTTCCATGGCGATGAGGTCGATGACGGCGGCAAAATCCGCGCCCTGGCCCACGGGAATGGTCACGGGCACGGGGTTGGCGCCGAGTTTGTCGCGCATGGCGGCGAGCGCCCCTGCGAAATCCGCGCCCAGGCGGTCGAGCTTGTTGACGCAGGCGAGTTTGGGCACCCCGTACGTCACGGACTGCCGCCAGACTGTCTCGGATTGCGGCTCGACCCCGGCCACGGCGCAAAAGACGCCGACGACACCGTCCAGCACGCGCAGCGACCGCTCGACCTCGATCGTGAAGTCGACGTGGCCTGGCGTGTCGATGATGTTCAGGCGATGACGCTTGTCGTTGCGGTCCACCCAGAAGCAGGTCGTCGCGGCCGAGGTGATGGTGATGCCGCGCTCAGCTTCCTGATCCATGAAGTCCATCGTCGAGGCGCCGTCGTGCGTCTCGCCGATCTTGTAGGACTTACCGGTGTAGTAGAGGATCCGCTCGGTCGTCGTCGTCTTTCCAGCATCGATGTGGGCCATGATGCCGAAATTGCGGTAGTCCTCAATGGCGTATTGCCGGGCCATCTGTCATTCCCTTCGCGCTTCGGCTGCACATTCTGCAACCGCGCATTGTTTCCTTTGCGCAACCGCGCTCGTTTACCAGCGGTAGTGGGAGAACGCCCGGTTGGCGTCCGCCATCTTGTGCGTGTCTTCACGCTTCTTCACGGCCGTGCCGCGGTTAGAGGCGGCATCAAGCAATTCGCCCGACAGACGCTCGACCATCGTGTTCTCGTTGCGGCCACGCGCAGCCGTGATGATCCAGCGGATCGCGAGAGCCTGACGGCGCTCGGAGCGAACCTCGACCGGAACCTGGTAGGTGGCGCCGCCGACGCGACGCGAGCGGACCTCGACGGCCGGCATCACGTTGTCGAGAGCCTGGTGGAACATGGCGATCGGATCAGACTTCGCCTTCTGCTCCATGCGCTCCAGAGCACCGTAAACGATGCGCTCGGCGACCGACTTCTTGCCGTGAGACATCACCGCATTCATGAACTTGGTGATCACCAAGTCAGAATACTTGGGGTCCGGATTAACTTCGCGCTTCTCTGCACTGTGGCGACGGGACATGACGTCTTCCTGTCTCTTAATCTCTTCCGGCTCACACCCGGGCGAGCCACCTAGAACTCCGAGATCCCGTCACACCGCGTCCTAGGCGGCTCGTCCGGGATACTCTGCAAAGCGTCCGCTTACTTCGGACGCTTCGCACCGTACTTCGAACGGCGCTGCTTGCGGTTCGCGACGCCCTGCGTATCGAGCACGC
>DQED01000104.1:510-3487 GCA_003525525.1 Desulfovibrio sp. | reverse complement strand
CGCGTCCCGCCTGGCGTCGGGTCCGAAATGGGCCGTGGCGGCCACGAGCGGCACGCGCGGGTCGCGCACCGCGGCCTCGCCGCTGCGGATGGCCCTGGCCATGCTGTACCCGTCGTGATCCGGCAAGCGCACGTCGAGCAGCACGGCGTCGAAATCCTCCGCAGCCAGCCGGGCAAGGGCCTGGCGGCCGTTTTCCGCCAGAACGGCGACGCAGCCCAGCCGCTCCAGGATGGCCCGAAGCGTCAGGCGGTTGACGGCCTCGTCATCCACCACGAGGATGCGGCGGCCGGCCAAGGCGGTCGCTTCCTGCGCCACGGGCGCGGCTTTCATGACGTCGCGGACGAGAGGCACGACGTCGGCCGCGAACCTGGCGAACGGCAGCCGCATCACCGCCGCAAGCCCGCCGCCGTCGGCCTCTTCCAGCACGATCTCCCCGCCCATGAGCCCGACCAGTCCCTTGGCCAGGGCCAGTCCCATGCCCGCGCCGCCGTGCCGGCGCGTCAACGTGGCGTCGGCCTGGAAAAACGGTTCGAACACCTTCTCGCGCAGCGCCGCGGGAATGCCCCGGCCGGTGTCCGTGACGCGGAATTCCAGCATGACGCGAACTTCGCCCGCCGCGCCCTCCAGGGGCCGCACGGCCAGGACGATGCGCCCGGCGTCGGTGTATTTGACGGCGTTGCCCACGAGGCAGCACAGGATCTGGCGCACCCGGCCCGCGTCGCCGAGGAGTTGCCGCGGCGTGGCGGGATCCGTCTCCAGGCGCAGTTCCAGGCCCTTGGCCGATGCCTCATGGGCGAAGGCGGCCAGGATCGGGTCGAGGATTTCCGGGAGGGAAAAACGCTTCTCGCAAAACCCCAGGGCGCCGCCATCCATCTGGGTGAAGTCCAAGATATCCGAAAGGATGCGCAACAGCGCCCCGGAGGCTTCCAGGGCCATGGCCAGATAATCGCCCTGCTCGCGCGAAAGCGGCGTGGCCTTGAGGAGCTGCAGCATGCCCATGACGCCGTTCAAGGGCGTGCGGATCTCATGGCTCATGTTGGCGAGGAAAGCGCTTTTGGCCTCGCTTGCCGCCCGGGCCTGGGCCAGGGCCGCGTCCTTGGCCTCTTCGGCGGCCTTGCGGCGGCCGATGTCCTGGAGCATGACCTGGAAGAGTTCTCCCCGCTCGTCCAGGGCGCTGAAATCCACCTGCAACGCAAGCCACGTCCCGTCCTTGCAACGGTAACGCCGCTCCACCTTGAATGCTTTTCCGGCCCTGGCGGCTTCTATGCCGACGTTCACGGACACCGCTTCCTGGTCTTCGGGATGGATCAGTTCACGGATATTCATGCGCCGCAACGCAGCGATATCGTAGCCGAGCATCTCCGCCGCGCGCGGATTGGCGTCGCGGATATTGCCGCTGGGGTCGCCGAGCAGGATGCCCATGACCGAGCGTTCGAAAAAAAGCGCGCAACGCGCTTTTTCCAGCTGCACGGCGGCCAGGCGCGCCTCGAGCGCCGCAATCCGGCTTTCGGGAGAGGCCGCCGCGGCGGAGGGGAGGGGCGTGCTGTCGTCGGTCATTGCGTGCCGCCAACGTGAAGGGTGGGACTGGAAGTCTGTACAGCGCTCGCCGCGACGAATGGCATACTGTTCACTTATGACACCGCTTCCGTGCGCTGGCAAGACGCGCTTCGAAAAAAGGACTGGGGAAAAGCACTTGCGTGAAATCGGCAACGGAAGCGCAATACCGGGCGTGTTGTTGCGAAAAGACGCAGTACCACCGCACGCCTTCCCTCTGAAAGACTTGCCGGCTCGGCTCTCCTGCGGGCAACGCCGGTTTATGACCTGTATTTCATTTGCGCATTCTCACGCGGCGTATATAAACGACTGGACGCAACCGGAAAAGTCGTGCAAAAATTCTTGATTCCTACCTGCCGAGTAGGTATACGGCCTCTTTCCAAAACGACTGGTCACAAGAGGAAACACATGGAAGAGTATCTGCAAAGCGCGCTGGAAATCGTCAAGGCTCAAGCCGGATCGCGACCGATGACCGAAGAGGAAATCCTGAGCATGGTCAAATCCGTGGCAGGAGGCATCGCCGGTCTTGTGGGCGGACAGATTCCGCCTGCCGGCGAAGAAGCCGCCGCTCCGGCCATGGACCCGAAAAAGGCCATCAAGGAAGCCTCCATCGTCTGCCTGGAGTGCGGCAAATCCTTCAAGGTCATCACCAAGAAGCATCTCGCGTCCCATGGCCTGACCGCCGAGGAATACCGCGCCAAGTACGGCTACAAGAAGACCCAGGCCCTGGCTTGCAAGTCCCTGGCCCGGGAACGCCGCGCCAAGATGAAGGACATGAAGCTCTGGGAGCGCCGCAAGAAGGCCGAATAGCCAACGAAAGACCGCGCCGCGTCCGGTCCGACCGGAGGCGGCACGCATGACGCGACGGCGGCATGCGCCGTTATCGCCTGGGAGCCATTATGGACGATGCCGGGATGCTGGCCCTTTGGGGCATGACATTGGACGAGAAGATCACCGCCTCCAAGGCGGTGCTCGCCTCGGCCATGGGGCGCTTCGGCCGCGACTTCTGGCTGGCCTGGACCGGCGCCAAGGACAGCACGCTGGTCCTGTGGCTGACCCGGGAGGCCTGCGCCGAAAAAGGCCTGCCCATGCCCCGGGTGCTGACCATCGACGAGGGCGACCCCTTCGAGGAGGTCACGGCCTTTCAGCGGCGCATGGTCCGGGAATGGGGCCTCGCGCTGACGACGGCGTCCAACACGGAGGTCCTGGCGAAAAAACCGCGCATCGGCGACTACATCGCCGTGGCCGACCTGTCGCCGGAGAGCCGGGCCGAGGTGGAGCGGGCAGGCTTCACCGGTCCGGGCTTTCCCTTCGATCCGGAATCCCCCGTGGGCAACCAACTCATGAAGGTCGCGCCCATGAACGCGTTCCTGCGCCAGGCCGACGTGGCCGCCCTGGCCACGGCCATCCGCTGGGACGAGCA
>DQED01000104.1:0-501 GCA_003525525.1 Desulfovibrio sp. | reverse complement strand
CACCCCATCCTGCACATGCGCGAGGCCGACGTGTGGGACATCACCCTCTCGCGGGGCATCCCCTTCTGCGAACTCTACCGCCAGGGCTACCGGAGCCTCGGCACCAAGACCGGCACCGAGCGCAAGAGCGACCTGCCCGCCTGGGAACAGGACCTGACCGACCGCTCCGGCGAACGCGCCGGCCGGGACCAGGACAAGGAAGAAGCCATGGAGCAGCTGCGCTCCCTGGGCTACATGTAGCGTTTCCCCGCCGCGCCGCCGGCGACTACCAGAGAAAGGCGAGACGGGACAGCCCGGTTTTCCCGACGACGACGCTTTGCGTGCGCGAAGCGCCGCGCGCCGTGGCCGTGACGGCGTAGCGGCCGGGCGGCAGGCGCAGCAGCAGGATCGGCCCTTCGGCCGTCAGCTGCGTCGCCACGGGACCGCGTATGGCCACGGGCACGTCGCCGAGGTAGGCCCGGTCCGCCCGGGCGAATTCGAGCTTCAGGGTATACGCGCCGG
>DQED01000198.1 GCA_003525525.1 Desulfovibrio sp. | reverse complement strand
CCTCGGCCAGGCGCAGGGCCTCGTCCGCCGTGCCGGCCTCGCCGACAACGACGTAGCCCGGCTCCCGGCCGAGAATCGCGCGCAGCCCCTCGCGGAAAAGCGGATGGTCGTCCACAAGCAGGACTTTCACGGCTTCGGACATGCCGCCCCCTCCGTGATCGGAACCTCGGCCGTGACCGTCGTGCCCTTGCCCGGCCGCGAGACAAGCCGCAGCCGGCCGCCGAGCAGGCGCATGCGTTCGCGCATGCTCCACACGCCCATGCGTTTTTCCGCAAGCGCCCGGGGAAGCCGGTTTGCCGCGTCGAAGCCCTTGCCGTCGTCGGCCACGCGCAGCAGGCAGTGCGGATGGGAGGCGATCAGGCGCACGCCGATGCGCCGCGCCCCGCCGTGGCGGCAGGCATTGGCCAGGCACTCCTGGAGCACGCGGTAGAGGTTGATGCTCGTCTCGAAGGGCAGGCGCACGGCCTCCATGCCGTCGGCGGTGAAATCGATGCGCACGCCGTGGCGCGCGCCATACTCCTCGCACAGGCGGAAAGCCGTGCCCACGAGGCCCAGCTGATCGAGCGCCGGCGGCAACAGACCGTAGGCCAGGTCGCGAAGCGAAGTCACGGCCGCGCCCAGCCGGGAGGAAGCGTCGAGCACGACCTCCCGCGCCCCGTCCCCGCCTTCCCCGGCGGGAAGGCGGGGCGCAAGGCCGTCGAGGCGTACACGCGTGGCGGAAAGGGTTTGCGCCACGTCGTCGTGCAGTTCCCGGGCAATGCGCTGGCGTTCGTGCTCCTGGGCTTTCAGGAGCTCGCGGGAAAGCTCGCGCAACCGCTCCGCATCGCGCCGGGACTGGGCGATGCGGCCGAGGTGGCCGGCCACGGCGTCGAGCAGATGGCGCTCCTCGCGCAAAAACGGCCCTTCGGCCAGGGGCGGCATCTTTTCCAGATAGCCCACCTCCACCCGGCCCACCACTTCGCCGTCAACCGCAACAGGGCTCGCCTGCTTGTCCGCCGGGCGGCGGTAGTTGGCCGTGGCGCGCGTCAGGCCGCCAAGGATCACCCGCGCGCAGGCGACCTCCGGATACTGCCAGGCGCGGGCCAGCACGTCGCAGGCCCCGGCCAGGATCTCGCCCAGGCCCAGGTCGCCGCGCTGGGCCAGCCGGGTGATCTCGTACAGGCAGTCCAGTTCCTTGACGCGCTCTGTGAGCGCCGCAACGAGCGCGGCCGCCTCCCGGGGCGGCATGCCCTCCCCTCCGACGTCTTTTCCCAACCGAGTCTTTTCCATGTCTCCGCCTGCCGGGGCCGCCGCCGCGTGGCGACGCTCTTCCGGCCGTATGGCAAACAGCCCGTGCGAAGGCAAGGTTGCCGCGAAAATCAAAACGGGACGCGGCGGTCCGACAGCGGACCGGACGCGCCCCGTTTGCCGCTTCACGTCGTGTCCTCGCAGAAAGCAGAGATTCTTTTCGAAGACAACACACTTGAGAGGTTGTTTCTTCTTAAAATACTGGCGTATTTTTTAGAGCCGCACCGCTAGCCGAGCAGTATCTTGCGGGCCAGGGCGTCCTCGGCGTCGGTGACGAACTCGAGGCCCGTCTCGCGCGCGGTTTCGCGGTTGGACGCGACCACGTCGTCGCGGGCGATGTCGTCCACGCGGAATTTCCGCGCCCCGGCCAGCAGCTGCTGCAACCCGGCTCCGAGCTTGTCGAGCAGCGTGCAGGTCGCGACCGCGCCCAGGGGAATCTCGGCCATGGCGCGCGCGCCAAGCCGTGCCTTGAGCATGTGCCAGCCGGCGAAGATCTGCTCCGGACGCGCACCCAGGGCCGCCACGCTTTTGGGCAACGCGTCCCAGTTGCCGCCGACGGCTTCGCGCCGTTCGGGATACAGCACGCCCTCGATGTTGGCGCCGACAAACCCCGGGATCATCATCGCCCGGCCCATGCAGACGAGCTTCACGTACGGCGCGCCCAAGGCCAGGGCCTTGAAAATGTGGTCCTCGCGGGCGAGCCCCCCGGCAAAGGCCATGTCCGCCGGCCGCCGGCCCGAAGCCGCAAGCAAGGCCGCGTATTCCCGGGCCTTGGCGTGGAGCAGTACGGCGGGCACGCCCCAGGTTTCCATCATGTTCCAGGGGCTCATGCCCGTGCCGCCGCCGGCCCCGTCCACGGTGAGGAGATCGATGCCGGCGTCTGAGGCCAGGCGGATGGCCAGGGCCAGGGCCTCCATGCCGTAGGCGCCGGTCTTGAGCGAAACGCGCGTGAATCCGAGCTCGCGCAAGGTGTCGACGGTGGCGAGGAAATCCTCGGCCACCGCTGCGGCGTCCCCGGCTTCGACGTAGCCGAGCCGGCTGTGGCGGGCGAATTCCCGCACCGCGCCGGAGACGAAAGCCTCGGCCACGGCCGGATCCTCGGGATCGGGGTCCACGAGGTAGCCGCGCGCCTTGAGGAACCGGGCGTAGCCGATGTCCCTGACCTTGATCTCGCCGCCGATGTTCTTCGCCCCCTGCCCCCATTTGAGCTCGATGACGATGTCCGGGCCGTATTGTTCGAGGACGTAGCGGGCCACGCCGTTGCGGGCGTCCTCGACATTGAGCTGGACGATGACGCCGCCATAGCCTTCGGCGTAGCGCCGGTACATGGCGATGCGCCGGTCGAGTTCCGGCGCGCGCACGACCCGGCCGTTCTCGAAGACCGCCGCCTTGTCGATGCCGACGACGTTTTCCCCGATCACGATGGGCACGCCCGCCAGGGCGCAGCCCACGGCCAGGCAGTTCCAGTACCGCGCGGCGATCATGGTCGAGCCGAGCGCGCCGGTCATGAGCGGCAGCCTGGCCCTGGTCTTCTGCGCGGCCCCGAAGGACGTCTCCAGGCCCACGTTGGTGAAAAGGCAGTCGTCGGCGCTTTGCGACAGATGCGCCGCCTGCCCCTTGGCTCCGTAGAGGCGGCCCTGGATGCGCAGCGCATTGTAGGAGACGCCCGTTTCGCAGCCGTTGCCGCTGCCGGCGGTGATCATCCCGAAATCCCGGGGATAGAGCATGGCGCGTCCGGCCAGGCTCGACAGCCACGTCTCGCACCGGCCGGCGCAGTCCGCCCGGCACAGGCTGCACAGCCCCGACTCCACCGCCGTACCCCGGTTGGCGGTCCCCAGCGCGTCATTGGTTTTTTGCCACTGCTGCATGCTGCTCCTCATTCTGTTTGATGTGGGCGCTTCGCCAAGAGCCCCATGCCCGGCCCGCGCGCGCCGACAACCGTAAACGCCGATAATTCCCGTGCGTCGAGAGTGATTGTCCCGCCATCTCCGGGAGCCGTCGCCCGGGTACACGGGAGATTTTCCCGTTTCCCTGCGGGAGGCCGCCCGATTGCAGCAAGCGCCGCCCGGCATACATCTGGCCGGGAAAGAACCAACAAAGCGAGGAAACGATGCGAGACGACACACGCCATCCGCAGGCGGGCCTGCCCCCGCCGCCCTGCCCCGTCCCTGCCGGCCCGGATGCCCCGGACCGTTGCGCCGTCCGCCTGGACG
>DQED01000424.1 GCA_003525525.1 Desulfovibrio sp. | reverse complement strand
TGTCGCGCGGCCACGGCCGCGTGGGCGGCCCGGCCCATGGTCGCGGCGAGGTCGGGGTGGGCCTCAAGGAAGCGGAGCCTGTCGTCGAGCTCGGCCACATCGTCGTAATAGAGGGCTTCGCGGTCCGGGGCGAAGAGTGTTTCCACGCCTGCGGGGGCGCGCTCGGAAACGGGCAGGCAGGCGCTCGAGGCGGCTTCGAAGAGACGCAGGTTCACTTCGCCGGCGATGCATTCGTTGGGGGCGGCGCGCACGGTGTCGTAGAACGCGGCCAGTTCCGCGCCGGAGACGTCCTGACGGACCTGCAGGCCGAAGCGCGTCAGGTGTTCGACGAACCATTGCCGGCGTTGGCGCTGCGCGCTGACGCGGCCGACGAAGGCCAGGGGGATCGTGCGTTGCGCCTGGGGGGCCAGGGGGCGGGGCTGACCGTGCCAGGGCACCCAGGCGCAATGCGGGCCGCCGTTTTGGGACAACGTCGCGGCCAGGTGCGGCTGGGTGGTCGCCGCCGCGGAGAGCGCGCGCACGTAGTGGCGCTGCCAGAAGTGGTTGAGGTGGGTGTCCAGGGACCAGTAGAGCACCGGACAGGGCGCGTCGCCGCAGTCGTCGAGCACGACGAGGCGGCCGAGGTTTTCCTGGTGGATGACGCAGTCCGGGGGTTCGGGCAGGGCGGCCAGCAGTTGAGGCAGGCTGACCACGCCGTCGGGCGGCGTCAAGGACAGCACCCGGCAGCCCAGGCGCGACAGCGCCGGCCCGAGATGGGAATGGATCAGGCAGACGGTGCGCATCCGGCGGCCGTGGGGGAATGAGGCGGGGGGAGCAGAGCCTGCGGCCGTGCCCCCTCCGACGTGGAGTATCGCCGTCAGTCGGTCGGATCAGACCGTGACCACGGAATTTTCGCAATCGCCGAAGGGCGAGAAGGCGTATTTGTCCGCTTCGGGGTCGCTGATCCAGACGTCGCCGTCGACAAGATAGCGGAACTGGTATTCGCGTCCCGTGGGCAGATCGACGGTGGCCGTGAACGCCCCGTCCTTTTGTTTGCGCATGGCCGTGGCGCCGATTTCCCAGTCATTGAATTCCCCGACAAGATGCACGTTGGCCGCGCCCTTGGCCTGTTCCTTGGCCAGGGTGAAGGTGACCTTGCAGACGGGCTTGCTTTTCAGGGGCTTTTTTTTCAGCGACATGGACGATCTCCTCGAAAAGGACTCGCGCCCGTAGCCGCGGCATGGGGCGCAAGGGATGATGGGACCATGCCCCTGGCCTAGCTGGTCTTTGTGGCGATGTAAAATCTTTTTTCAATTAATTTGGGAACACGCTCGTTTAGACAAGCCCTTCCCGCTGCAGTTCCTCCACCATGGCCCGCAGGTCGATGGGCTTGGTGAAATAGGAGGTCACCTGGCCGCGAAAGAACGAGGTGCTGATGTTCTTGATGTCGTCGTGGCAGGTGATCATCACCGCCTTGGCTTCCTTGCCCGGGGCGACCTGGCGTTCCCGTTCCAGGTCGCGGATGGCGCACAGCGCCGTCTGGCCGTCCATGATCGGCATCTGGATGTCCATGAAGACGAGGTCGAAGGGATCTCCGGCGTCCAGGGCCGACGTGAATCGGGACACCCCGTCGCGGCCGTTGCTCTCGCAGGTGCATTCGCCAAAACGGGATAATGTGGCGGAAAGCGCTACTTGCGACACATGGTCGTCATCGACGATGAGAATCTTCATGACTTCTCCCTTGTCCCGCGCGGCCGGGACCGTCTCAGGCGGTGTTGCCAAAAAAGGATAACCGATGCAAGCAATGCGCGATCCCGCGGTTCCCGCTGCCGAGGCTGGATTTTTTCCGCCGCCGCACCTACTATGCGAGCCGCCCGGCCAGCGACGTTGCGCCGGGTCACCGTCAACCCTGGAATTGCCCGGCATGATCCGATCCCTTTTTTTTGCCTTGTGCCTGGTCCCCGTGACCCTGGTCTTCAGCTCCCTGTGCTGGCTCTTCGCCCGCGTCGGCCGCAACGGGGCGCTTTCCCATCGCCTGGAAGGCCTCTGGGCCAGGACGCTTGTCCGGTGCGCCGGGGTGCGCGTCACCGTCGATCTTTCGGCCCTGACCCCGGGGGAGACCTACGTGTTCATGGCCAACCACCAGAGCCACATGGACATCCCGATCCTTTTTTCCGTGCTTTCGGGATTCAATTTCCGTTTCCTGGCCAAGGAAAGCCTTTTTGCCATCCCGGTGTTCGGCCCGGCCATGCGCCGGGTGGGGCACGTGGCCATCGACCGGCAGAACCGCCGCAAGGCCATGGAATCCATAAAAGAGGCCACGGACCTCGTCGACCGCGGCGTGAGCCTGCTCGTCTTTCCCGAAGGCACCCGCGGCATGGACCCTTGCCGCCTGGGCCCGTTCAAGACCGGCGGCATGATCGTGGCCCTCAAGTGCCGGGCCAGGGTCGCGCCCTTGATCGTCACGGGCTCGGCCGGCATCCTGCCCAAGCACGGCAAATGGGTGCGCGCCGGGCACGTGACCGTGCGCGCCCTGCCGCCGTTTAGTCCCCACGACACGTACACGCTCAAGGAGCGTGAGGCCTTTAAAAACGACCTTTGGGCGCGCATGGACGCGGCCTACCAGGAGATGCGACAATGAACGCCAAATCCGCCGTGACCCTCTATCCCTTGGGGGGCCTTGGCGAAATCGGGCTCAACTGCATGGCCATGGTCAGCGGCGATTCGATGATCGTCGTGGACTGCGGCCTGATGTTCCCGGACGACTCCCTGTTCGGCATCGACGTGGTCATCCCGCGTTTCGATTTCCTCTTGGCCAACAAGGACAAGCTCAAGGGGATCCTGCTCACCCATGGCCACGAGGACCACATCGGGGCCTTGCCGTGGCTGATGCGTTCCTGCGACGCGCCGCTCTACGGCTCGGCCTTCACCCTGGCCTTGGCCGCCAAGAAGCTCGAGGAACACAACCTCAAGGAATTCACGCACTTTTCGCCCGTAAAAGGCGGCGAAACCATCACGCTCGGCGACTTCAAGGTTACGTTTTTCCCGGTGTGCCATTCCATCGTCGAGGGCTTTGCGCTCGGCATCGAGACTCCGGCCGGGCGCATCGTGCACACGGGCGACTTCAAGATCGACCGCACGCCCCTCGACGGCCACGCCACGGACCTGCCGGCCATCAAGGCCTTCAGCGAGCCGGGGGTGCTGCTCTTGCTGTCCGATTCCACCAATGCCGAGCGCGAGGGCTTCGCCCTGGCCGAGCGGGAGATCAAGTCCGCGCTCGGCAACATCTTCCGGGACGCGGCCGGGCGCATCGTGGTGACGCTTTTTTCGAGCCACATCCAGCGCATGCAGGAGATCTACGACCTCGCCCACGCCTGCGGCCGCAAGGTGGCGGTTTCGGGCAAGTCGCTTTTCTCCAACATCGAGATCGCCCGGGAACTCGGGCATCTGCGCGTGCCGCCGGGCACCGAGGCCAGCCTCGACGAACTGCCGAGCCTGCCCGACGACAAGGTGGTGCTGCTCGTGACCGGCTCGCAGGGCGAGCCGCTTTCGGCCCTGTCCCGGCTGGCCTACGGCGAGCACCGCCAGATCAAGGCGCAAAAGGGCGACACCGTCATCTTGTCCTCGCGCTTCATCCCGGGCAACATCCGCGCCATCACGCGGCTGATAAACCGCCTCTACAAGCTCGGGGCCGAGGTGCTCTACGAGAGCGTGCAGGCCATCCACGCCTCGGGCCACGCCCACGGCGACGAACTGCGCCTGATGCTCAAGACCGTGTCCCCGAAGTTTTTCATCCCCGTGCACGGCGAGTACCGCCACCTGGTCAAGCACGCCCGCATCGGCGTCAGCTGCGGCGTGGCCCCGGAGCGGGCGCTCGTCATCGAGGACGGGCAGCCCGTGACCTTTTGCGACGGGCTCGTGCGCCTGGAAGACGCCATCCCGGTCGAACACATCTACGTGGACGGCAAGGGCGTGGGCGACGTGGGCGTCACGGTGCTCAAGGAACGCCAGCTGCTCGCCGGCGAAGGCCTCGTCATCGTCGTGCTCGTGGTGGACGAAAAATCCGGCGAGCTGACGTTCGGTCCCAACATCCTGTCCAAGGGCTTCGTCTTCGAGCAGCACTACAGCCACGTGCTCGAAGACGCCAAATGCATCGTGCTCGATATTTTCGAAAACGTGCCGCCGGGGCAATCGGATCTGCTGACGGAGCGCATCCGCTCCGCCTTGCGCCGCTTTTTCCGCAAGGTCCTGGAACGCGATCCCGTGGTGGTGCCGCTGGTCATCACGCTCTAGCGTCGCGCCCTCGAAGAAAAGAGTCTTTTTTTCGAGGACAACAATCGAATCGTTGCTTTTCCTTAAAAAATACGGACGTATTTTAAGGGTCGCAACTCGAGGAAGGGGGGCTTGGCCATGAAAGTGCTGCGCGTGCGCCGGGGGGACACCACCTTCTACGGCCAGTTGCTCTTCGAGGAGCGGGCCGTGCGCTGCCTCGACCCCACCCTCGGGCTGCCGGAAACGACGCCCCTGTCCGAGGTTTCGGTGCTGCCGCCGGTGGCCCCGTCCAAGGTGGTGTGCGCGCAGGGCAATTTCCGCGGCCGGCTGCGCGAGCTCGGCCGCGGCGACGGCGACGCGCCCATGCTGTTTTTAAAGCCCCCCTCGGCCATCATCGGCAGCGGCGAGGCCATCCGCCTGCCCCGGGCCGTGAACAGGGTGGAGGCCTGGGGCGGGCTGGCGCTGGTGCTCGGCCGGGCCTGCCGCGACATCGCGCCCCAGGCCGTGCCGCGCTGCCTGTTCGGCTTTTCCTGCGCCAACGACGTCACGGCGGGCGACCTGCTTACCGACGGCCCCGTGGGCCGGGCCAAGGGCTACGACACCTTCGCCCCCATCGGCCCCTGGATCGAGACGTCCGTGGCCGACCCCACGGGGCTGCGCCTGCGCACCAGCATCAACGACGCCGTGGTCCAGGACGCGACCACCGCGGACATGGTGCTTTCGCCGTTCGCCCTGGTCAGCTTCGTCTCCACCATCATGACCCTGCTGCCCGGGGACGTGATCCTCACCGGTTCGCCGGCCGGCGGCGGGGTGCTCGCCCCGGGCGACGAGGTGCGGGTGGAGATCGACGACGTGGGCGTGCTCATAAACGCCGCCCGGGGCGAGGCCGAGACCGGACCGCTCCAGTAGCGCCCGGTCCCCGGCTGCGAGATTTTCCAGGTTTCCACAAAAGTTCGGCTTCCCAACATCGGCGACGGCTGGAATGGCAATGCCGGGGAACCGTTAAGGGAGTCCAGAGGGCGGTAGCNNTGGCCGCCGGAGGCGTTTCCCCCGTCCTCTCCCTTTCCTCAATAGCGCCGGTAGGTGCGGCCTTCGTGTCGGCCGCATTCCACGAAATGGCGGTAGGGGTCGCAGTCCGCGGCCAGCACGTCGGGATTGGCGACGAGGTAGCACAGCACGTCGAAGTCGTCCGGGACATGCGCCCGGGCCGGCGAGGCGGCGAAATGGCGGGCCTTGTGCAGGGCCAGGGCCGCGACCGAGCCGGAAAAATCCCGGAAATGGGCCACGGCGTCGCCGAGCATGGCGGCGACGAGCCGCGCCAGGGGCGCCACGCC
>DQED01000366.1 GCA_003525525.1 Desulfovibrio sp. | reverse complement strand
GACCGGCTCGGGCGCGCGCGAGCAGGCGGCGAGTGTGGCAAGGACGAGAGCGGCAAACAGCCGGCCCGCCCGGGACGGCGGTATACGCGCAGGGCCCGTGGTGCGTTGCGTCCCCCGCGGACCGGGAACGGTTTCCGGGCTGCCGGGTTTGTCAAGCCCCGTTACATCGAACCGCAGGAGAATGGCGCAATTCACGGACATTTTTTCCCAAAGCATCAATACCGTCCTTTTGCAGAAAAAAAATTTATACCAAAATACTAGTCGCAGTATTTATAAGTATTGAATTCAATTTTTTTTGCAAATGACATTTCCCAAGTCTATTATATTAAAAATATACAAATATACAGTGAAAACACAATAAATCCATCCCAACTTGACCTCAGATTATGAAATGGTAGCCTTAACAGGATCAGCTTTTCTCCCTCTCTTTTATTTTTCTGAGTCAAGGATACGCATGGATAAAACCGTCAAAAAAATTTTTGTGAAGTTTTTCGGCGACAAGCCGGAAAAAAAGGCTGGCCGCGCCCGGTTCATGACTAATCGTTCATGAAATGTTTTGCCTGCCGGTTAACAAAGCGTGCCATGCCGCTCGGGCATGATCCGTACACGGCGCAAGCGCCGTCCGGCAACGCGCGCCCCCATGATCCGGTCGTGGGGGCGCGCCGCGTCGGTTGCGCCCCTGCCGTAGCGCCCGCAACGTCCGGAGGGTGTTCCCCACGCCGCCCGGCATCCCGTCGCCCATGAGGATACCCATGCCGTTTTTCGCACGAAAAGGCAGTGCCCGGATTATCGTACGCCCCGGACGTCGTCAGAACACCCTCACGCTCACCGGCATCCTGCTGCTGGCCGGCGTGGCCGGCGCATACCTGCTGCTGTCGGGCATCTTTGCCCCCAGGCAGCAGACCGCCCTGCCCCATACCGCCTGCCCGCCCTGGGCCGAGGGGCTCTGCGAGCCCCGGACCAATCTTTTTGCACAGGTGACGGAGACACCAAGCGAAGACCCGTCCGTGGAAGTCCTCTCCGACGCGGTCAAGCCCGGCCAGACCCTCGGCGGCATCCTCGACGGCTACGTGGACGCCGGAACCCTCGCCGCCCTGCCCGTGCCGGACGATTTCGCCTTCGAGGACATCCAGTCCGGCCAGCCGTACCGCATGACGCTGCGCGACCGGGAATTCGTGGCCTTCGAATACGACATCAGCCCCACGGAGACCCTGGTCATCGACGGCGCGGACGGCGAACTGGCCGCCCGGGTCGAGACGAAGCAATGCGAAGTGCGCCGGGAACTCATGGCCGGCACCGTCGACTCGAGCCTGTTCCAGGCCGTCGAAGCCGCGGGCGGCGACGCCGAAACGGCGGTGGCCCTGGCCGACGTCTTCGCCTCGGACATCGACTTCTGCAGCGACGTGCAACCGGGCGACAGTTTCCGGGCCGTTGTCGAAAAGCGCTACGTGGAAGGGGAATACATCGGTACGGGCAGGGTGCTGGCCGCGCGCTTCGTCAACCAGGGCAGGACGCACGAAGGCTTCGCCCTGCTCGACGCCAAGGGCAGGCCCGCCTACTTCGACGCCGACGGCAGGCCGCTGCGCAAGATGTTCCTGCGCGCGCCGCTCTCCTTTTTGCGCATCACCTCGCGCTTCACCGGTTCGCGCCTGCACCCCATCCTCAAGGTGCGCAAGGCCCACTACGGCGTGGACTACGCCGCGCCGACCGGCACGCCGGTCTGGAGCGTGGGCGCAGGCGTGGTGGTCGAGCGCGGCCGCAACCACGCCGCCGGCAACTACGTCACCGTGCGCCACGGCAAGACCTGGGTCACGCGCTACAACCACTTGAGCCGCTTCGCCAAGAGCCTGGCCAAGGGAACGCACGTGGACCAGGGACAGGTCATCGGCTACGTGGGCCAGACCGGCTACGCCACCGGGCCGCACCTGGATTTTCGCATCTATGAAAACGGCACGCCGGTCAACGCCCTGGCCAATCCGCAAATGGCCGCCGATCCGTTGCCGGCGGCGCAGCTCGCCCGGTTCAAGCGTGAAGCCGCCCGCCTGGCCGCGCTCATGGACGGCAGAGGGCGGATCAGGGACCTGGCCGACCGCGAGCCGTCAAGCTCGGGCCGGCTTCAGTAGGACAGGCGTTCGAGGATCACGTTGCTGACGAGAAAGCCGTTCTTGGTCAGGCGCAGATGGCCGGCGCTTATGCGGATGAGGTCGTTTTGGCGCAGCGCCGTGACGAGCCCCTCGTTGTCCTTGATGAAATCGCGTCCCGTGCGTTTGCGGTAGGCGGCCAGGCGCAGGCCCTTGGCCGTGCGCAGGGAGAGCATCACCATTTCGCGCGCCTTGTCGGCGTCGCTTAAGACCTCGCCGCCCTGGCCGACCTTGCCCGCGCGCACGCCCGCGATCCATTCCTTGAGGTCGCCGGGATTGCCGAAGCGCACGCCGGCCAGGGTCGAGACCGCGGCCGGGCCAAGGCCCAGGTAGTCCCTGCCTTCCCAGTAGCCGGAGTTGTGACGGCTGACGAACCCCATACGGGCGAAGTTCGACACCTCGTATTGCAGGTAGCCCATCTCCTCCAGGAACTCGGCCCCGCGCACGTACATGCGCCCCTGCTCGGCTTCGGCGGGGAGTTCCACGCCGCCCGCGGCCACGTCCGCGGCCAATGGCGTGCCCTCTTCCACGGTCAGGCCGTAGCAGGAAAGGTGCTCCGGGCGCAGGCGCACCGCGGCCTTGAGCGTCTCCAGCCACGCGGCCTCGCGCTGGCCGGGCAGTCCCCAGATAAAATCCAGGCTGATGTTGGCAAACCCGACCTGCCGCGCCAGCGTGTAGGCGGCCACGGCCTGCGCCGCGTCGTGAGGCCGGCCGAGGAAGCGCAGGTCGGCGTCGACGAGGCTTTGCACGCCAAGGCTCAGGCGGTTGACGCCGTACCTCTGGAGGGACTTGAGGTATTGCCCGTCCAGGGCCGAGTCGGGATTGGCCTCGAAGGTCCACTCGACCGTGGCGTCGCAATCGAAATGACGGCGCAGTTCGGGCATGATGCGGTTGAGCGCCCAGGGAGGGAGCAGGCTCGGCGTGCCGCCGCCGCAATAGATCGTCTCCAGCTTCGGCCGGCCGAGCTTCTTGCCCCAAAGCCGCATCTCGGCGCAAAGCGAAGCGGTGTAGGCCTCGACTTCGCCCATGTCGAAGGGCCGGGACACGAAGGAGCAATACCGGCACTTGCCCCGGCAAAAGGGAACGTGGATGTAAAGGAGCATGCCCGTTTCCGCCGCCATGCCGCCGGTGCGCGCAAGGCCGCGCCACGGGCGCTCCCGAAGCGTACGCCGCCCCGATGGAGCCCGTGGCGCGGCCGGATTGCGGCCAGGACAGCCGCCCGAGGCCTCGTGTCGTGTCCTCGGAATCCGCACCTGCGGATTCCGAGGACAACACACTGAAATAACTACTTTATCTGTAAAAACAGCAACATGTTTTCACAGAACGCCGCATCAGTGCTTGCCGTGGGCGCAGGGGCCGGCGTGGCCCTCGTGGCTGCCCTGGCGCTCGTAATCGGTCAGGTAATCCAGAAGTTTCTTCGTCTTGGCCGCGTTCCCTTCGTCGCCGAGCTGCTCGAAAAGCGCGATGGCGCGGGCGTACCAGACCTTGGCCGCCTCGAGGTCGCCCTGCAAATTGGCGGTCAGGCCCAGCTGGTGGGTGGTCTTGGCCTCGCCCACGGTGTTGCCGTGCTTTTCCTCAAGGGCAAGCGCCTTGTCGTACCAGGATTTGGCCGTCTCGTAGTCCTCGGCCAACTGCGCCACCACGCCGAGCTGGTGGCTGGTCACGGTCATGCCGCCGTCCAGATCCTCTTTTTCGCTGATGGCCAGGGATTTCTCCAGCCACTGCTTCGCCGCGACGAGGTCGCCGGATTCCTGGGCGCAAAGTCCCAGGTTGTGCTGGGTCATGGCCTGGCCCACGGCGTCGCCGCCGGCCGAGAACGCGTCCAGGGCCTTGAGGAAGCCCTCCCTGGCCGCGTTCAGCTCCTTGCGTTCCATGGCCTCCAGGGCGGTCTGGTGCAGGGCTTCGGCCTGGGCAAGGGCCGTCGTGTCGTCTTGGGGGGTCTGCATGCGTGTCCTCCGGGTCGCCGGCGGGGGCGCGCCGCGCCGTCCGGCCGTTTGGCGGCGAAACGCGCCGCACGGCCTGGGTGACGCGCTTTTCCGTCCGGGTCAAGGCTTTTCGGCGTCGCCTCCGGTGGTTTCCGGGCCGCTTTTGGCCGGACGCAGGCAGTCGAGCACGCGCTTTTCGGCAGCGGCAAACGCGGCGTCGGCCAGGGCCGGCACGGCCTCGCGCTTAACGTAATGGATGGCCCCGCACGGGCACATGGCCACGCAGGCCGGCTCCTGGCCCATCTGTCTTCTCGCGGCGCACAGGTCGCACTTGACGATCATGACTCCCTTGTCGGTCTCGAAAATGGCCATGTACGGGCAGGCGAGCATGCACTGGCGCGATTCGCAGCCGCGGCAGAGCATGGGCAGAAGCACCATGGCCCCGTCCACATCGCGGCGGATCGCCCCGCGCTTGCAGACCTTGGCGCAGTTGGGCTGCTCGCAATGGCGGCAATACAGCGGGGCCATGAGCCCCGAGGCGGCGCGGATCATGTGGATGCGCGGCACGTCGTGCACGAACCGGCACACGTACTCGCACGTCTCGCAGCCGATGCATTTGGAATAATCGATGCAAAGCGTCTTTTGCTTTTCCAGGTTCTCCATGGCGGCCTCTTTTCCTTACGCCTGCTACAGGCCGCGCACCCGGGGCGCGTCCTTGAAGGGGCCGCCGGGGAAACGGTCGGCCTCGCGGCTGATGAGTTCGTCGCCGGCAAATTCCGTCTGGCGGTTCTCGGCCTTGAGCTCCAGCCAGTTGCCGAGCGAGCGCGCGGCGCGCAGGCCGGAATAGATGGCCTTGCCGATCTTGCTTGGGCCTGTCAGCGCATCGCCGGCCACGAACACGTTCTCGATGGCCGTCATGTTGAGCCAGCGCACCTCGCCCTTGCGCACGGATTCGAGCCCGAGCTCCTTGGCGAAAGGCGGCGTGGCCACCTCGCCGATGGCCGTGACCACGATATCGGCGGGCAGGGACTCAAGCGCCACGCCCGAGGCGTCGCGGCGGCGGAACTCGATGCCGGCGACACGCTCCTCGCCGAGGATGCGCGTCGGCGCGCAGCCTTCGTGCCAGCGCACGCCCGAGGCCTCCAGCCGCTCGATCTCGAGGCTGCCGCACGGCGCTTCGGCCCGGGTGCGGCGATAGAGCATGTCCACGCCCGCCGCGCCAAGGGCCACGGCGCCGTGGGCCACGTCCACGGCCGAGTGCCCCGCGCCGACGACCGTGATCCGCTTGCCGGCCACGTCCGGGGCCTTGACCCCCGGGGCGCAGTAATGGGCCGCGCGGATGGGAAAAAGGAACTCCAGGCCCGAGAAGACGCCGGCAAGCGCCTCGCCCGGAATGTCCAGCCGGCGCGAACGCCAGGAACCCGTGGCGATCATGATGGCGTCGTGCTTTTTGACCATGTCCCCCAGTCCCTTGACCTCATTGCAGAAATGGTCGCCCTCTTCCTCGAACAGCGGCGCGCTGCAGCAGATCTTGGTGTGGGTGTGNNCTTGGTATGCGTGTGGAAGACCACGCCGTAGCGGCGGGCCAGGCGCAGCGTGCCGGCCTCGATGCGCTCGCGCGGGATGCGGTGCCCAGGGATGCCGAAAAGCATGAGCCCGCCGGGTTTTGGCATCTTGTCGTAGACCTCCACGGCATGCCCCAGGC
>DQED01000219.1 GCA_003525525.1 Desulfovibrio sp. | reverse complement strand
GCCGTGCGCACGGACTACGACGACATGGTGCGGGCCTTTTGCGCGATCCTGTCCCAGACCCCGGACGCCGTGTCCCTGGGCGTCACCGTGGCCACGGGCGACGGGCACGCGGAGTTGCGCTTCGAGGGGCCGGCCAACCTGGACATCGCCCTGCCCCTGGCGGAGCTGGCCGACGGCGGCGGGGAGGCGTTCCTCGACGGCGCGACCCGGGTGGTGCGCCTGCCCCTGGCCGGGAGCAGGACCTGAGGACGGACGGCAACGATTTCGGGAAGCCGTCCGGACCTGCGGCCTCCCTGCACGACACAACGAAAGCGGAGACGCCATGGGTTTCAGCCTGTTCCCCAGGTCGGTGAAATTCTACGATCTTTTTGCCGAGCAACACCGCAAGCTGGTCAAGGCGGCCATCATCCTCGACGAGCTCTTCACCGACTTCGACGACCTGGAGGAGCGCTGCAAGCGCATCACCATCATCGAATCCGAAGGCAACGCCATCAGCCGGCGCATCGCCAAGGAGCTCTCCCTCACCTTCATCACGCCCATCGACCGCGAGGACATCCACGAGATCAACCTCACCCAGGAAGACATCCTGAATCTCATCAAGGCCATCGCCTCGCGGGTGGGGCTTTTCGGCTTCGACCGCATCCGCTATCCGGCCCGGCGCATCATCTCCAACCTGCGGGCCATGATCGAGGAGGTCGGCCACATCCTCGCGCGCATGCGGCAAAACAAGCAGGCCGAAGAGCTTTTCGCCCGGGTCGAGGCCCTCAAGCACGAGTGCGAGACCCTGCTCATGGTCGGCATCGGCGAGCTCTACGACGGCGGGGACGAGCGGGGCGACTATGCCGCCATCCTCGACATCGTCAAATGGAAGCACCTGTTCGACCGCATCGAAGCGGCCGTCGAGCGCACCGAGGCGCTCTCCGACGTGCTGGAAGGCGTGGTGCTCAAAAATGCCTGATTTCGCGCTGCTCATGGCCATCGTGGTCATCGCCCTGCTTTTCGACTTCACCAACGGGGCCCACGACAGCGCCAACGCCATCGCCACCATCGTCTCGACCAAGGTCCTCTCGCCCCTGGCCGCCGTGTGCATGGCCGGCGCGCTCAACCTTCTCGGCGCGTTTCTGGGCACGGCCGTGGCGCACACCATCGGCAGCGGCATCGTGCGCCCGGAAGTGGTGGCCGGCAGCCACGGCGTGGTCCTGGCCGCGCTGCTCGGGGCCATCGTCTGGAACCTGCTCACCTGGTACTGGGGCCTGCCGTCCTCGTCCTCCCACGCCCTGGTCGGCGGGCTCATCGGCGCGGCCGTCGCCTACGGCGGCTGGGGCGCCCCGAGCTACGCCTCCATCGCGCACAAGATCCTGCTGCCCCTGGTGCTGTCCCCCCTGGCCGGCTTCGCCTCCGGCTACCTGCTCATGGTCCTGCTCTCCTGGCTCGTGCGCACGAGCTCGCCGCACCGGGTCAATTTCCTGTTCAAGAAGCTGCAAATCCTGTCCTCGGCCTTCATGGCCACGAGCCACGGCCTCAACGACGCCCAGAAGACCATGGGCATCATCACCCTGGCCCTGGTGCTTTCCGGCGAGATCCCGGAAATGACCGTGCCTTTCTGGGTCAAGCTCTCCTGCGCCCTGGCCATGGGGCTCGGCACGGCTTCGGGCGGCTGGAAGATCGTCAAGACCATGGGGCACAAGATCTTCAAGCTCGAGCCCATCCACGGCTTCGCGGCCGAGACGGCGGCGGCGGCCGTCATCTGCGGCGCGTCGGCCCTGGGCGCGCCGATCTCCACCACGCACACCATCTCCACCACGGTCATCGGCGTGGGCGCGTCCAAGCGGCTTTCGGCCGTGCGCTGGGGCATCGCCGGCCGGCTGGTCGTGGCCTGGATCATGACCATTCCTGCCGCCGCCGTGGTCGCGGCCTTGTGCTACTTCGCCCTGCGCGTTACAGGCGTGGCGGCCTGACCGCCGCCGCGTCGGGAAACCTTGGGGACCGGCATCCCGGAAA
The DNA here is from genome assembly GCA_003525525.1 of Desulfovibrio sp. GTDB lineage: Bacteria > Desulfobacterota > Desulfovibrionia > Desulfovibrionales > Desulfovibrionaceae > Solidesulfovibrio. The sequence goes on along the minus strand of DQED01000219.1, from coordinate 3,126 downwards.
TCCGCATGGGCGGACTGCCGGGGCATGCCGCCCATGCGGCGGCCGGGGCCGGGGGCGCCCATGAGCAAACTGCACCTGACGTTTGCCGACCGCATCGGCATCGTGGCCGACATCTCCTCGCAACTCGCCAGCCATGCGCTCAACATCGTGTCCATGGAGGTGGTCCAGAAGGAGGGCTGCGCCCACATCTTCCTGGAGATCGATTCCGGCAGGCCGGTGTGCCCCCGCGAGGATATCCTCACCATGCTGGCCGCCTTTTCCGACCTGCTCGAAATCCGCTTCATCGAGGCGCTGCCCCACGAAAAACAGGCCAACCTGCTGCGCATCGTGCTCGACAACATCGACGAGTCCATCCTGGCCGTGGACGCCGAGGGCCGCGTCACCCTCGTCAACAGCGTGGCCAAGGGCAACTTCCGCTGCGAAGACGCCGAGGTCGTCGGCCGCCATCTTCTCGACCTGTCCCTGCCCGATTACTCCATCCTGGAGTGCCTGCGCGGCCGGCGCTACAACAACGTCAGGAAAAACGTCGTGTTCAAGCGCAAGCGCCTGCGCTACTTCGCCACCGGCCGGCCCATGCTCGACGCCTCGGGCGCGGTGCTCGGCGCGGTGGAGATCGCCAAGGACGCCCAGGAGATCCAGAACCTGGCCAAAACCATGACCGATCCCGGGGCCGTCAGCTTCAACGACATCGTGGGCGCGAGCCCGTCCCTGCGCCAGGCCCTGGCCATGGCCGAGAAGATCGCGCCCACGGACGCCATCATCACCATCCGCGGCGAATCCGGCACGGGCAAGGAGCTTTTCGCCCAGGCCATCCACGCCGGCAGCGGGCGGGAGGGGGCGTTTGTCGCCATCAACTGCGCCGCCGTGCCGGAATCCCTGCTCGAAAGCGAGCTGTTCGGCTACGTGGGCGGCGCGTTTTCCGGGGCCAGGAAGGAGGGACGGCCGGGCCTGTTCGAACTGGCCGGGGAGGGCACGGTCTTTCTCGACGAGATCGGCGAGATGCCGCTCGGGGCCCAGGCCAAGATCCTGCGCGTGATCCAGAGCCGCCGCGTGCGCCGCCTCGGCGACGGCCGGGAATCGGCGGTGGCCGCCCGCATCATCACGGCCACCAACCGCAACCTGGAAGAACTCGTGGAAAAGCGCCTGTTTCGCGAGGACCTCTATTACCGCGTCAACGTCCTGCCCCTGACCATTCCGCCGCTGCGGGAGCGTCCGGACGACATCCTGCTTTTGGCCGAGCATTTCCTGTTCTTCCTGGCCTCGCGGCTCGGCAAGAACCTGCGCTCCTTCGACGAGGGGGCGCGGCAGAAGCTGTTGCGCCACCACTGGCCGGGCAACGTGCGGGAGCTGAAAAACGTGGTGGAGCGCTCGGCCATCCTCTCCGACGCGAGCGTGATCGGCGCGGACGCCATCCTGCTGTTCCACGACCTCGGCCGCGACCCGGCCGCCCTGGCCGCCGCCAAGGGGCAGGCCGGGCCGCGCTCCCTGCGCGGGGCGCTGCGTTCCTACGAGCGCGGCCTGCTGGAACGGGCGCTTTCGGGCCGCAAAAGCCTGCGCCAGGTCGCCCGTGACCTGGGCATCTCACACACGGGCCTGCTCAACAAACTCAAGAAGTACCAGTTGGAAACATAACGGACCATTTGGCACGTTTTGTTTGCACACCGTTTTTCCCTTGAATTTGAAGGGAATATTTCCTTTTGTGCCCGGTCGTGGCACGGAAACTTTCCATACAGCACGCCGAAGCTGCTGCGCCGTTTTCCCGGCCTGTGACGGCGGTATCCCCCCCGTCTTTTGGGAAGACGGGATAATCCCCTGCGAGAAAAGAAGTTTTTTCCCGGGAATTTCTCCCGGACGGCAAAGGAAAATTTCCCGCCTGCGTCCGGGCGCGGCGACGCCGCCTTGGCAAGCGTCTTGCTTTGTCGGACGGCATGGCAACGGCGCCGCGCGTCAACAACCTCAAATCAAATCGGAGCAAGAACATGATTGTTGGCATCCTCAAGGAAATCAAGTCCGAAGAAAACCGCGTCTGCATGACCCCCTCCGGCGTGGAAGTCATGTGCCAGCACGGGCACACGCTCCTCGTCGAGCAAAACGCCGGCGCCGGCAGCGGCTTCGAGGACGCGGCCTACGCGGCTGCCGGGGCGGAGATCGTGCCCGCGGCCAAGGACATCTACGCGCGTGCCGACATGGTCATGCACGTCAAGGAGCCCATGCCCGCCGAGTACGGCCTGATCCGCGAGGGCCAGATCGTGTTCACCTACCTGCACCTGGCCGCCGACGAGCCGCAAACCCGGGCGCTGATTACGAGCAAATGCGTGGGCATCGCCTACGAAACCATGCAGAAGGCCGACGGCTCCCTGCCGCTTTTGACCCCCATGAGCGAAGTGGCCGGCCGCATGGCCATCCAGCAGGGCGCGAAATATCTGGAGATGGAGCACGGGGGCCTGGGCATCCTGCTCGGCGGCGTGCCCGGCGTCGATCCCGGCACGGTGGTGGTCATCGGCGGCGGCGAAGTGGGCGCAAACGCGGCCAAGATGGCCTGCGGCCTGGGCGCGAAGGTCTACATCCTGGACCTCGACCTGGACCGTCTGCGCTACCTGAGCGACATCATGCCGAAAAACTGCATTCCGCTGATGTCGAGCCCGGCCGTCATCCGCGACCTCGTCGCCCGCGCGGACGTCGTGATCGGCGCGGTGCTCATCCCCGGCGCCAAAGCGCCCAAGCTCGTCACCCGGGATATGCTCAAGACCATGAAGAAGGGCTCCGTGCTCGTGGACGTGGCCATCGACCAGGGCGGCTGCTTCGAGACCTCGAAAGCCACCACCCACCAGAACCCGACGTACGAAGTGGACGGCATCATCCATTACTGCGTGGCCAACATGCCGGGCGGCGTCGCCCGCACGTCCACCTTCGCGCTGACCAACGCCACCCTGCCCTTCGCGGTGCAGCTGGCGAACAAGGGCGCGAAGCAGGCACTGCTGGACGACGAGCACCTGCTCAACGGCCTGAACGTGCATGCCGGCAAGATCACCTACAAGGCGGTCGCCGACGATCTGGGCTACGCCTACGTGCCGGCGCGCGAAGCGCTCGCCTGACCCTGCTGTTCCCTTCTCCCCGCTTGCGGGG
>DQED01000210.1:3772-8793 GCA_003525525.1 Desulfovibrio sp. | reverse complement strand
GCGGGGACGCCGCGCGCTGGCGCGCCGGTCAGCGCATGCCGCCCCTGCGCGGCGTGCCGGACAGGCCGAAATCGTTCGGCGGCACCACGTTGTTGACGTCGAGCGCGCGGGCCTTTTCCAGGCTGGCCCTGGCGCAGGCGTCGTCCCCGAGGCGCATGCAGCTTATGCCCAGGTTGTAGTAGGCGTAGCTTAAGTAGTCCACGCAAAGCGGCTTGGTCACGGCCTCGCGCAGCGTCGCGGCCGCTGCGGCGTTTTGCCCAGCCAGCAGCAGGTCCGTGCCGCGCATGTAGAGTTCCATGCCCGCCCGGCCGGAGCACTTCCACCAGGCCTTGCGCACGCCCTTTCTCGCGCCCCGGGCCGCGGCCCTGCCCATGGCCGCGTATTCGGCCTTGTCGATCCTGCCGTCCTTGTTGAGGTCGATGACGGCGAACACCGCCATGGTCAGGCCCGAGTTGAACACCACGATCTCCTCGAACACGATGACCCCGTCGCGGTTTTTGTCCACGCTCGCAAAGGGCGGCTTTTTCCAGGCAAAAGCGTTGACGGCGAGGCCAAGGGCCACCACGGCCACGAGCATCGAAATCGCGTGTCGCATCGGAAGCCTCCTTGAATGGGTTTACGGGGTTGCCGAAGCGTAGCACAGGCTTGCGCGCAGAGCAGCCGTTTTCCGCAAGAAGGATGCGCGGCTTCCCAAAAAAAATGCGCGCGGCCTTGACATGGCCCGCCGCTCGTGCTGTTATTCCTACAAGTTCTACCAGTTTTCGCGAAGGATTGCAGCATGGAGGGAGAGGAGCGCCTCGAAGTCCAACGGTCGTGTGCGCTCTTGTGAAAGGACAAAGCGTTTGCCGCTCTCGTACCGGCCGGGAGGTCAGCGTCCATGAAACGGATCGGAAAGCCCTTGTTGCTCGTCTGTCTCGGCGTTCTATTGGCCTTTCCCCTCTTCAGCCTGACCTACTACACGATGGTACGCACCTCCACGCCGCTCTTTTGCGCCTCCTGCCACGAAATACAGCCCGCCTACAACGCCTGGCGCACCTCGTCCCACACCAACAATTCGCGAGGCGTGGTCGCCGACTGCATGGACTGCCACCTGCCCGCCCCCCACGACACCTACGACTTCTTCTTCGCCAAGACCATGCACGGCATCAAGGACGTCGTCGCCCACTTCACCGAGGACCAGTCCCAATACGACCACGCCCTCAACCGTGCCCGCGCCGCACGGGACATCAAGAACGACCAGTGCCTCAAGTGCCACCGCAACCTGCTCTACCTGCCCCGCAAGCAGGGCGGCATGCTGGCGCACCGCCAGGTGCTCTATCCCAGGCCCGGTTACGAGAAACGCTGCACGGACTGCCATCAGAATCTGGTGCATGTGCAGCGACCCTACTATCGCTACCTGCCCTGCGATTCCACGGGCGGCTGATGCACATACGACTCCGGTTCGGGGATGCTGTAACGGATACGCATTTCGAGAAGACGCGACACGAAGCGCGGCGCTTCACGGCGGCAAGACGCGGCGGCCGGACGGCCGGGCGGCGCAGGCAGCGACGACGACAGCCAAGGAGGAAGCGGCATGGACAAGGCGAAACGGTGGACGGCGACGGCGGCAGGGCTCGCGCTGCTGCTCGGCACGGCGTTTTTTGCCCTGGCCCAGGACAACAAGGGCGCGGTCCCGGCCAAGGACACGGTTCAGGCGAATTTCCCCCAGGTCAAGGAGTTCCGCATCGAGCGCGGCATGAGCAAGCAGGCGCAAGCCTGCATCGAATGCCACAAGGTCGAAACCCCGGGCATCTTCTCGGACTGGGCCGCCAGCCGGCACGCCGCGGCCAACATCACCTGCATCGACTGCCACCAGGCCCAGGACTTCGACCCCGACGTCGCCAAGAAGCACTACAAGCAGTACGAGCGCGCGGACAACAAGTGGGGCACGGCCGAATACCGCGTTCCCGTGGCCGGCGTGGTCACGCCCAAGGACTGCTCGCGCTGCCACCCCGACGAGGTCAAGCAGTACTCCCGCAGCAAGCACGCCAACACCCTGGAGATCATCTGGAAGATCGATCCCTGGCTCAACCAGGGCTTAAACGACGCGACTGAAAGGACCACGGGCTGCTACGCCTGCCACGGCACGGTGCTCAAGGCCGACGCGAAGGGCACGCTCGACCCCGCCACCTGGCCCAACGTCGGCGTGGGGCGGGCCAACCTCGACGGCAGCCTCGGCAGCTGCACGAGCTGCCACACGCGGCACCGCTTCTCGGTCATGGACGCGCGCAAGCCCGAGGCCTGCGGCCAGTGCCACCTGGGCCCCGACCACCCGCAGATCGAGATCTACACCGAATCCAAGCACGGCGACATCTACGCCGCCTTCGGCAACACCTACAACTGGACCGCCGCCCCGGGCACCTGGACGCCGGGCGTGGACTACCGCGGCCCGACCTGCGCCTCCTGCCACATGTCCGGCGCGGGACCGGTCATCGGCAGCCACGACGTGACCGAACGCCTGTCCTGGGAACTGCAGGCCCCGCTGACCGTGCGGCCCCAGGATTTCGCCGCCTTCCCGGCCCATAACAACTGGGAGGTGGAACGCAAGAAGATGCAGGCCGTGTGCAACCAGTGCCACAGCGCCACCTGGACGGACGCGCACTACGCCCGCATCGACGCCGCGGTCCAAAACTACAACGACCTCTACTACAAGCCGGCCAAGGCCCTGCTCGACGACCTCTACGCCAAGAAGCTGCTGCCGGAAAAACCCTTCTTCCACACCAAGTTCCAGTGGGACTTCTACGAGCTGTGGCACCACGAGGGCCGGCGCGCCCGCATGGGCACGGCCATGATGGCCCCGGACTACGCCTGGTGGCACGGGTTCTACGAGTGCAAGAAGCGGCTGTGCGAGCTTGGCGAGCAGGCGCACCAGATGCGCGCCACCAACACGCCGGCCTTCGTCTACGACAACTTCCCCGGCACCGGCGGCGACACGGCCCGCCCGCCCGAGATCTTCGACGCGAAGAAACCGTAGACCCGCGTGCGTCCTGCGCAACACGGCGAAGCCCCCTCCCGCAGGGGGGCTTCGCCGTTTCGGGCGTGCGCCGACGCCGCTTCCCGCCGAAAGCCTTCGCGACAGGCCGGACACTCGCTTCCTGCAACGCGCCCCAGGGGAAGCGCATGCACCGCGTTGCGCATCTTCAGGAATCCCTTTGCGTGAATGCATGGCGCCGGCCGGGGAATCCGTGTCCGGAAAACAGCGCGGCGTCATCGCCGCCAGAAAAGAACAATAGCTCACAAAGATCATCGGAACCGTCAGAAAAACCCGGCATGCAGCATGACCGATATGAAGCAGACAATCACTACAAATATCATAGCATAATGACCAACAATCCACATTCATCGCGCAAAATAGCACTTTTTCTTCAATCCAAAAGAGAACCATGGTATGCGCCACGGGAGTGCCGTCCCCCGCTTTCTGCGCGGTGCGGAAACACCATCCGCCAATGGAGTCGCCATGTCGCTTCGCATCAAAGTCCTTGCCCCCACCGTGGCCCTGGTCCTGCTCGTCGCCGCCCTGTTCGCCGCCACCTGGCTCGTCTCGCGCGGGCAGCGCCACGACGGCCTGGTCGTCAACATCGCCGGCCGCCAGCGCATGCTCGCCCAGAAGATGGCCAAGGAGGCGCTTGTGGCGGCTCTCGCTGCCGCCGCGGGCAAACGCGACGCCGCCTTGCTGCAAAAGCTCGACGCCACCATGAGCGTTTTCACGGCCAGCCTCGAAGCCCTGCGCGTGGGCGGCCAGACTCCGACGACGCTGGCCCCGGACGGCCCCCGCGCCACCCTGCCCGTGCCCTCAGGGGAGGTCGCCGCGCAGCTTGCGACCGTGGCCGGGCTGTGGCGCGACTACGAAGGCATGATCCGGGCCACGGCGGCGCAACAGGACGGCCGTGACGCCACGGGGCTGCTTGCGGCCAGCGAACGCGTCAACGCGGCCATGGACAAGGCCGTGGGCATGCTTCAGGTAGAATCCGCGGCCCGCGTGGATACGTTGCTGCTGGTGCAGGGGCTGTTCCTGGCCCTGGCCGTGCTGCTCGGGCTGTGTGCGTTCCTGGCCTTGCGCCGCACGGTCCTTGTGCCTCTTACGCAGTGCATCGCCTTTGCCGAGGAAGTGGCCGGCGGCAATTTCCGGGCGCGCTTTTCGGGCGAGATCACGGGCGAACTCGGCCGGCTCAAGGAATCGCTCACGCGCATGCTCGCCGGCATCAAGGACAAATTCTGCTTCATCGAGGGCGTCATCGCCGCCATCGCCGACACGTCGCCGTTTCTTATCCTCGACGCCAACGGCAGGATCACCCATGTGAACCGGTTGCTGCTCGACCAGTTGGAACGGACGGAAAAACCCGCGGACATCGTCGGCATGACGCCCGGCCAGCTCTTTTTCGGCGACCCCTCGCGCGAAACCCGCACGGAGCGGGCGGCCCGCACCCGCCAACCCTACCACGGCGAGATCGACATCCCCCTCCCCTCCGGAGACGTCAAGACCGTCCGTGTTTCGGCCACGCCCATCGCCGACGACGCAGGCCAGCCGCTCGGGCTGTTCGGCTTCTACACGGACCTCACGAGCGCCCGGAAAATGCAGGAAAAAATCGACCGCCAGCGCGGCAACCTGCTCACGCTCGGCCGCCAGGCCGAAGACGTGGCCAGGGCCGTGGCCTTGGCCACGAGCGCGCTCTCCGGGCTCGTCACCAAGGCCTCGCGCGGAGCCCAGTTCCAGACCGGCAAGCTCGCGGCCTCGGGCGACGCCATGGCCGACATGGACGCCCGGGCCCGCGACATGTCCGGCCAGGCCAAGGATGTGGCCGACGACGCCGCCGCGGCCCTGGACAAGGCCCGCCAGGGCGACGCCGCCGTGTCCGAGGTGGCCGCCTCCATCGCCCGCATCAACGCCCTGTCCCAGGAAATGCGCCAGGGCATGGACGCGCTCGGCGGCCAAGCGCGGGAAATCGGGGCCATCACCACGGTCATTTCCGACATCGCCGACC
>DQED01000210.1:0-3744 GCA_003525525.1 Desulfovibrio sp. | reverse complement strand
GAGGCCGGGCGCGGCTTCGCCGTGGTCGCCGACGAGGTGCGAAAACTCGCGGAAAAGACCATGAACGCCACCCGCGACGTGACCGACGCCGTCACGGCCATCCAGCAGGGCATCGGCCACAACATCGCCTCCACCCAGGAATCCGGCCAGGCCGTGGAGGCCTGCACGGGGCTCGCCGCCAACTCCGGCCAGTCCCTGGCCGCCATCGTGGAGATCGCCTCCCGCACCGCCGCGCGCGTGTCCGGCATGGCCGAGCTGGCCGACGTCCTGGCCGCCCAGGGCGTGGGCATCACGCAAAATCTCGCGAGCATCCGCAGCGTGTCCGACGAAACCGTCGCGGGCATGCGCCAGGCGGCCGACGCCGTCTCGGACCTGGCCCAGCGCACGGGCGAGCTCGAGGCCCTCATCGAATGCCTGCGCGGCGAACACGAAGCCGAATGCAACACGGACCGGGACGCCGCCAAGGCGCTGGCGGCCCGCAACTGACCTTCCCGCCGCCGCCTGCCCGGTTGACAGGGGCGGCGGGTTTGCAGCATGCCTGTTGTCCGGCTCGCCGCATCCGACATCGCGGCCGCCAGACGCCAAGGAGTTTCGCATGCTGCCCGCCTCGCTGCGCTTTCTCGGCCCCCGTCGCCAGGACTACCTGCCGGGCCTGCTCGACCACTACCGGCCCGTGGCCCGGGGCATGGCACTCTTAAACGAAGCCCTCAAACACGTCCTGGAAAAACGGCCGGACACGGGCTTTCGCGTGCTCGTCAGCGAAACCGACATCCTGGAGGCCGAGGCCGACAAGGTCAAACGCCGCATCCGCAACCACCTGCCCCCGGGCTTTCTCATGGTCGTGGACAAGACGCTGTTCCTCGACTACACGCGCCGCCAGGACGACGTCCTCAACGCCGTGCAGGAAGCCGTCACCTGGCTCTACCTCGCGCCTTTCGACGTGCCGCAGCCCCTGGCCGAGGCCATGCGCGTCTGCGTCGGGGAGGCGGCCGCGACCGTGGCCCTGCTGCAAGCGGCCCTGGCCGAAGCGGTGGACTTCATCCTGCGCGGCAAGGGGGAACGCGGCACGGTCAAGGCGCGGATGCAGGACATCCGCGACCAGCACATCAAGGTCGTCAAGGCCAAGCGCGGGCTCATCGCCGCCGCCTACGCCTCGGACATGGAGTTCGCCCGCGTCTACCAGGTCATCCGGTTCGTGGAATACGTCTACCGGGCCAGCCACAGCGCCGAGAACTGCGCCGACCTCCTGCGGGCCATGCTCGCCCGCTGAGCCCGCCGCCGAGGAACCCCCATGGCCGTTGGCGTCCCCCTCCCCCCAGTCCCCGAGACTTCGGAAAGCCCGGGCACATGAACGCCGAACCTTCGCGCCTCGACGCCGTGGTCGACCGCCTGCGCCGCATGGGACGCCGCATTTCGCCCCAGCGTCTGGCCATCCTGCGCGTGCTGGTGGAAAGCCCCCTCCATCCCACGGCCGAAGCCGTCCACCGCCAGCTTTTGCCCGAATATCCCGACATGAGCCTGGCCACGGTCTACAAGACCATCGCCGTGCTCAAGGAATGCGGCGAAATCCTGGAGCTCCAGTTCAGCGGCCAGGACAACCGCTACGACGCCAAGCGCCCCACGCCCCATCCGCACTGCATCTGTCTGGCCTGCGGGGCCATCGCCGACCCGCCCGCGGACGGCCTCGGCGAGTTGACCGAAGCCCTGGCCCGGGCCAGCGGCTACGCCATCACGTCCCACCGCCTGGATTTCTACGGCCTGTGTCCGAAATGCCGGGCCGGCAAAAATAAAAACCCGGCCTAGCTCCATAATAAGTCATCCATTCCGCTCTGTTGCCACCCAGCTGCCGCTCCCTGCTCCAGCACGGGGCGGCTTTTTTTCATTTTCCCGTTGCCATGGCTGTCCGCCTCTTGTAGAAAATGACTATCCACAAGAACCGCCCGCCCCCGGCGGCAAGAGGCCCATCGGCCAGGGAGACGGAACATGCCGGAAAAAAAGACCATGACCACGGGATTCGGCGCGCCTGTCGGCAACGACCTCAACACGGCAACTGCCGGCCCGCGCGGCCCCGCGCTCATGCAGGACGTGCACCTGCTGGAAAAAATGGCCCACTTCGACCGTGAACGCATCCCCGAGCGCGTGGTCCACGCCAAGGGCGCGGGCGCGTACGGCGTTTTCGAGGTCACGGCCGACGTGACCCGCTACACCAAGGCGGCATTCCTTGCCACCGTGGGCAAGCGCACGGAGGTCTTCGCGCGCTTCTCCACCGTGGGCGGCGAGCGCGGCTCGGCGGACAGCGCCCGCGACCCGCGCGGGTTCGCGCTCAAGTTCTACACCGAGGACGGCAACTTCGACATGGTCGGCAACAACACGCCGGTCTTCTTCATCCGCGACCCGCTCAAATTCCCGGATTTCATCCACACGCAAAAACGCAATCCGCAGACGAACCTCAAAGACGCCAACATGTTCTGGGACTTCCTGTCGCTCACGCCGGAATCCCTGCACCAGGTGACCGTGCTCTTCTCCGACCGCGGCACCCCGGACGGCTATCGCCGCATGAACGGCTACAGCAGCCACACCTACAAATGGTACAACGCCGCCGGCGAATATTTCTGGGTGAAATACCACTTCAAGACCGACCAGGGCATCAAGAACCTGACCCGCCAGGAGGCCGAGGCGTTGGCGGGGAGCAATCCCGACCACGCGACCGAAGACCTCTACAACGCCATCGCTTCGGGCAACCCGCCCTCCTGGACCCTGGAAATGCAGATCATGACCCCGGAGCAGGCCAGGGACTACCGCTTCGACATCTTCGACGTGACCAAGGTCTGGCCCCACGCCGACGTGCCGCCCCTTGTCGTCGGCAGGCTCACCCTCGACCGCAACCCCGTCAACTACTTCGCCGAAGTGGAGCAGGCGGCGTTCAATCCGAGCAACCTCGTGCCCGGCATTGCCGTTTCCCCGGACAAGATGCTGCAAGGCCGGCTCTTCTCCTACCACGACACCCACCTGCACCGGCTGGGCCCCAACTACCAGCTCATCCCGGTCAACGCGCCCAAGGCGGCCACGGTCGCCAACTACCAGCGCGACGGCTTCATGCGCACCGACGACGGCGGCGGCGCGGGCCCCAACTACTGGCCCAACAGCTTCGGCGGCCCCGCTCCCGATCCCGCCGCCCTGGAGCCGCACTTCCCCGTCGAGGGCGAGGCCGGACGCCACGTCTACACGCACCCCAACGACGACTTCTTCCAGCCGGGCGAGCTCTACCGCAAGGCCATGAACGACTTGGACCGCGAGCACCTCGTCGGCAACATCGTGGACCATCTGAAAAACGCCCTGCCGCGCATCCGGAAGCGCCAATGCGCGCTGTTCTGGAAGGCCGACAGGCAGTGGGGCGAACGCGTGGCCGCGGGCCTTGGCCTGGACGCGGCCGAGGTCGCCAGGCTCGCGGACATGACGCAAGAGGAACGCGTCGCGGCCACGGCGGCGTAGGGGGGAGAGGAGAGGAGGAGAAAGAGAAAGAGAAAGAGAAAGATGCCTCCGGCGGCCAGGAGGGGCACTGCCCCTCCTGGACCTCCCGAAAGGGGGGAACGCTGAGGGACCGTTGCAGGGCGGCCGCGCCGCTGCTATCGAGGGCGGGTTTCCCTTTCAAAGGAGCATGCGCCCCATGCCGCGGCATCCCCTGCAAAGCAAACTATCGGCCGGAGCCGCCCGCGGCCGGCGCGCCGTCCCGGAGCGGCCGTG
>DQED01000403.1 GCA_003525525.1 Desulfovibrio sp. | reverse complement strand
CCCGCGCCCGCGCCGGGGCCGCCGCCGGGCCGGGCCAGGGCCAGGGAAGAAGTGAGCGCCAGGGTAGCCAGAGCCGCGAGGGCGATGCCGAAAGTCTTGCGTTGCATGGAAGTTCCTCCAGGGTTTGTCGGCCGTGGCCGAATCGTTTCGCAGTGCCGCGGGCGGTGTGGCCTTGCCGGCCTCCGTGTACGCGGTTGCTTCTGGAGTTGCACTGTTCGTGCCATCGTTGATTAGTTAGTAATGCTGATGCGTTATTCAAAAATACCGCGCCGGGGCCAGGCCCTTGGGGTGGATAGAAACCATACGCAGCCCGGGTTCGGGGTGGATACGCTGTATGCTCCGGATACACTCGGGGCATGGGGAAACGAAAAGAAGCGCGGGATACCGTTACAACCGCTGCAGCGGAAAGCAGGCGTCTTCTTCCCGCGGCGCCTCCCAGGTCTCGTCCGGCGCATCCGTCTCCTGCGGCGCGGCGGGAAAGAGCGGAAAGTCGAACATGGGCCTGCCTGCGCTTTCGCGGCCGAGCCGCCAGCCGAGCAGCAGGAAGAAAAGCGCGGCCATAAGGACGAGTAAGGCAAAGGCTGGATCGAAGGATACGGGATTCATGGAGCCTCCTGGGGGTAAGGGTTTCCGGCTGTCACGGCGTCGATGATGCGCGCCGCGGACCGGCGCGCCGCGGGCAAGGCCTCGAGCGGCAGGGGGCGGGCCATGCAGACGTGGCAGGCCTCGTCGTAGATGTGGTCCTCGCCCGTGGTGTCGATGTCCTCCACGTTGCGCCTGTCCGTGACGAGCTGGGGGATGGTGCGGATGAACTGCGCGCAGGCGTCGGAGACCACGAGCATGGGCGCGCCGTCCTCGCGGGGGCGCAAGCGTTCGTGGAACTGGCGGATCTTGGCCGTGCGCGAGGGGTCGCCGGGCGCGAGGTGGACGCCTTCCAGGGCGAAGGTTTCCGCCGTGCTCGGCCCCTGGCCGCCGCCGCGGTAGTCGGGTTTGCGCGCGAAACAGTCCGGCCCGGCCAGGCGGGTGATGGCCCGGCCGGCGATGCCGAGCCCTGCCTCGCGCTCGCGGATGCCTGCGGCGATGCGCGAATCGGGCAGGCGCAGGCCCTGGTTGGGCGAGCCGTTCCAGCCGTACCACTCGGCGAAGCGCAGCAGCCTGCCGTCCGCGTCCACCCACCACCAGCCCACGGAAAACGGCGCGCCGTAGCCCCAGTCGAAGGTCATGAAAAGCGGCGCGTAAGCGGGTACGGGCATGGCCGGAACCACGTGAAGCCGGCGGTTGAAGGCGAAGGCCTGGCCCAGGAACACGTCCCAGTCGCCGTCGCGGTAGGCGCTGCGGTAGGGTTCCGGCAGGGCCTCCAGACGCTTGGCGTAGCCCGGGTCACGGGCCAGGAGGATGGGGTTGTCGGACAGGCGGCCGGGGATGAAGCAGCGCAGCATCCCTCCTTCCGCGTCCGGGGCGCGACGTGGGGTCATGGGCGGGGCGAAGTCCACGAAGCGCGCCTTGACGAAGCCGTGCCCCGGGCCGCCGGGGTTGGAGGCGCAGACGATGCCGGGAATCTTGTGGCGGAAGGCCGGCGGCACGTCGAGGGCGCAGCGCAGCCGCCCGCGCAGGAAGTCGTACTGGAACTCGGTGAAGTGCGTCAGTTCGTCGATGAGCAGCAAATGGATTTCCACGCCCTGGTAGGCGAAGACGTCGGCCTCGCGCGGGCAGCCGCAAAAGGAGAGGCTCGCGCCGTTGTGAAACTCGAAGCGTCGTTTCGAGGCGACGTAGCGGAAGAGGGCTTTGGGGAACTGGGCCAGGGCCGGACGGATGTGGTTGCGCTCGAGCTCCGGCGTCGTGCGCCGGAAGAGATAGGCCTGGAGGCCCGGCACGCGCAGGCAGGAAAGCAGGGCTTCGAAGCGCAGGGCATGGCTCTTGCCCGGTCCGGCCGCGCCGCCGAAAAGGATTTCATTGGCCGGGCAGCGGTGCAGGGCGGCCTGCCTGGGCTGGGGCGCATAGTCGAGGGCCACGATGCGTCCTTCGCCGGCCGATCGTGCCGAAATAGCGGCATTATAACGCTGCATGAGAGACCTGCTTACGAAGAGTGAAGACAACCATTTGAAATTGTTGGATGTGACAGTTGGCACGATTTGGGCATCGGCATGGCGACAAAGCGTTCCCGCTTGTGAAGGAGAGCTGTCATGGCAATGCGCCAGCGGGCTTGCAAAGCGGCGTTGGCAGCGGTCCTTGCGGCCGCGGCTCTTGTCGGCGGCAGCACGGTCGCCCCGCGCCAGGAACCGGCGCGGGGCTACGGTCGCGTGCTCGCGGCCGCGAAAAACGCGCCGCAGCAGGTTCCGGACGCCCTCACGGACAGGCGCATGGCCATGGTCCTGTCGCGCCAGGGAGAACGCCTGGCGCGTGCGGCGGATTGCGCCCCGTGCCGGAAAACCCGTTGCGACGCGGCCTCGTCTTCCGAAGCCAAAGCCGGCGAAGGCGCGTCTTCCGACCCGGCGCAACCCAGGATCTAGGCATTCCCGGCTGCGCCGCCCTCCCCTGTCGGGGAGGGCGGGCCCTGGCGCAGGCGTTCCTCCGGCGGCGGGTCCGGGGGCGGCACGCAGGTGACCACGGTGATCCCGGCCGGCGTCTCTCCGCCCCCCTCCGCTTTTTCCCTGGACCCCAGGTGTCTGGTCAGGGCGGCCAGGGCCTGCGTCTTGCCGTGGAGCTTGATGCGCAGGCCCTTGCCCGGGGTCTGCACGATCTCCGCCACGCAGGCCGTTTGGTCGGGCGTCAACTCGCGCGCGGGCTTGAGCGTCACGTCGTGGTTGTCCCAGTCCGCGAAATCACGGATGTCGGCAAAGGCCAGACGGGCGAGCTCCGTCACCACCCGGTCCTGGGTGAGGCCGACGCGCCTGCGGCGTTCGGCCATGGCCGCCTCGATGGCGGCGTGCACATGGGGCAGGTTGCGCAGCCTGGCGCCGAAGGTTTCGGCGCTATTGGCGCTGTAGCCGGCGCGCGCCGCGGCCGCGCCGGCCTTGAGGTCGATCAGGTATTCCTCCACGAACCGCCGTTGCCGGTCCGTGAGGCGTTTCTCGCCAGGGGCTTGCGTCATGCGTGCGGCTCCGCGTGAAATGCAGCAAAAGGACGGGAGAAAACGCTCAGTGCAGACGGGGCGAAGGCCCGGTCCAGTGCAGCAGGGCGAGAATGTCGGCCAGGGTCAGGTGGGGGTTGAGGGAAAGCAGGCCATCGAGGCTGACGGTTACGGACGTGGGCTTTTCCATGGGGTTCTCCGGCCGCCTGCGCAAGGCGGGCATGGACCGGCCTAGGCGGCCAGATCGCGTTCTTCCAGCACGGCGAGCCGCGTGGCGTGGTTTTCCAGGCGCTCGGACACGCGTTCCATCTCCGCCCGGGTCGCGTAGCCCCGGGCCAGTTCCACCCGGCAGTCGGTCTGCGTTTTCTCCAGGGCGCGCAGGCGCGCGTCCAGGCCGTCGATGGCCCGGGCCACGTCGCTGACCCATTTGCGGGTGAAGAACATGACCAGCCCGACCAGGAACGCGATCCAGGCCGGCAGGAACAACTGGTCAGGAGGCATGGGCGTCTCCGGCGGCGGCGTCAGCCGGGGCGCGTTTGCGGCCGGGCAGCAGGCGCTCGGCCAGGTCGATGCCGGCCTGGGAGCCGATGGCCGTGAGCGCGATGTCGGCAATGGCCCGGACGTCTTCGTCGCCAAGGCCGAGGCCCCACTTGCGGTTGACGGCGATGACGGCCACGGAGCACAGCGCGGCCAGAAGTTTTCGCGAAAGGAACTTGTCCGCGGCGATCATGACGGCAACCCCCTGACCAGCGGCGCGCAGCCTCCGCCGCCGCAGAAGGGGCAGGCCGGCGGCCCGGAAAACGGCGCCCGGTAGGCCGAGCCGGCGAACACCGTGCCGCAGGCGTCGCAGGTCCGGTAGATCTTGTCGGAAACGAAACAGATGGTCCCGTCCTCGGCCACGTTGGCGTAGCTGGAAAGGACCGCGCCGCGCAGGTCGCCGGAAAAGGCCGGCAAAGTCGAGTTCGTGTTCATGGTGCACCTTCCTTGGGTTCGAGGTGACCATGGAAGGCGGACAGTGACCAGCCAGTCTATGTCAAAAATATATCCCCTTATTCCGAGAAGAAACCCGAAAGCGCGCCGTCTTTACAAGGGCTGTCCCATAGGGCATTTTCATAAGACAATAGCCGGAAGGAGACGCCCATGACCCTGCGTATGCTGCTTGTTGCCGGCGCGATGGTTCTCGTTTGCGGTTGCGCAGGCCACCGGACGCCGACCGACGGCGCCGCCCTCGCGCCGCCCATGTCCGTGAAGGAATATTACGAATTCTGCTCGGCCCTGCCGACGCCGGGGGCGTGCCTTTCCGATCCCATCTGCCTGCGCTACCGCAAGGAACTGGCGGCCGCGCCCACGGACCTGCGAAGTTGTCTGGCCATGTGCCGGCAGACCTACAACGCCCTTTACGTGGACAACCTGATCAACGGTTGCGGCACGATCCTGGAACGGGCCGTGGACTTGTGCGACCAGTTCTGCCGTCGTCGTGACGGCGCGTAGACGCGCGCCAGACACGCGGTGCGCCGGGCGCACCGCCCGGTGAGGCCGGTCATGGCCGTATTGCCCAAGAACCCAGAGACGACGGAATGCGGCTCGCCGCGCAAGCGGGGAGCCGTCGCGGAACCGTGCGCGCCGGTCGCTCCTCCCCCCGGGGAGACCGGAGCGGAACGCGCGGCGACGGCGCAGC
>DQED01000272.1 GCA_003525525.1 Desulfovibrio sp. | reverse complement strand
ACGGAGGAGGATGCCATATATGGCATCCTCCTCCGTCAGTGCGCCAGAGATAATATCGTGCGATGAAAACGCAAGAGGCTCCCCTACAAAAGACGTCCCATTTCACGAACCTTGTTTTCCAGATACTCGATGCGCTCCAACAGATCGACGACAATGCTCGCGCCAAGCACGGGCAGTTCGAAATCCTTGCTGATGCGGTCGAACTTGCGCAACCTGTAGAGGTCGCGCGGCCGGAACAGGTAGGCGTCCGCCGTGGTGCGTTCCGGCGTGATCCAGCCGAGTTCGATCAACTCGCCGACAATGGTCGGATGCAGCCCCGTCAGTTCCTGGAGCTGGGCGAAGCTCAGGCGTTCGGACCGGGCGGGCACGGTGGTGACGGTGACGACTTGCTTGATGTCCATGGCGACCTCGCTAGAACGACCTGGGGCTGAAATCGGCCGAAGCTGCGGCGAGCTTTTCCCAAAGTTCCCGCTGCGCATCCGTCACATGCGACGGCACCTGCACCATCAGGCGCACGAGCTGATCCCCGCGCTTGCCCTGCCCGCCGAGCCCCTTGCCGCCCAGGCGCAGCTTGCGCCCGGACGACGAGCCGGCCGGGATGTTCATCTCCACCGCGCCGTCGAGGGTCGGCACGCGCACCTTGGCCCCGAGCGCCGCCTCCCAGGGAGCCAGCGGCAGGTCCAGGATGACGTTGCCCTCCTCGAGCTTGAAAAGCGCATGGGGCAGGATCTTGACCTTGAGGTACAGGTCTCCCGGCTTGCCGCCGGCACGGCCCGGGTTGCCCTGGCCCGAGAGCCGGATCTTGCCGCCCTCGCGAACGCCGGGCGGAATGTTGACGCTCAGCGTCTTGGTGCCCAGGCGCGGCGACCCGTCGGGGCCGATGGTCTGCTCCTGCAAGGTGATGCCCTTGGCCCCGCCCCGGTAGGCTTCCTCCAGGGTCAGTTCCAGGGTGGCGTTGGCGTCCGAGCCCCGAGACGGCCCCGGGGAATAGCCCCCGGCCCCGCCGAAACCGCCGAAGCCGGAAAAGCCGCCGCCGAAGTCGCCGTAGCCTCCGCCGCGCTCGAAACGGGCGCGGCCGCCGCCCCCGCCTCCCGCGCCGCCGAAAAGCGTCTCGAAAAAGTCGGAAAACGCGCCGGCATCGAACTGCTGGCCGCCCGTGAAGTGGTAGTTCGCGCCCTCGAACCCGGACGGGCGCTGGAAATTCTGGCCGTGCTGCCAGTTGGGGCCCAGGGAATCGTAGAGCTTGCGCTTCTCCGGGTCCTTGAGCACCTCGTAGGCCTCGTTGTATTCCTTGAATTTCTTCTCGGCCTCGGGATCGTTGGGATTGAGATCGGGATGGTGCTTGCGCGCCAGCTTCTTGAAAGCCTTGGAGATCTCATCCTGGGTCGCGGTCTTGGCGACCCCGAGCAGCTTGTAATAATCCTTGTATTCCACGCTCATATGGGCAGCTTCCCCCGTTGGTCCGGCTGGTTGTCCGGCAAGTTTACATAATAAGTCGCACGGCGATTCCGTCAACCATCCCGGCGGATTATCTTCGCGCAGTTTGCCCCTTCAGTTTTACACCAGCAAGCCCCCAAAAGCCATAGACAAAACTTCCGCGCGGCTTGCCAAGCACCGGCCTTGCCGCTAGCTTCCCCGGCCATGGCAGCCAAAGACCCCCAAAACGAATTCCGCCCCTTCGCCACCGTGCTCAAAGGCGTCAAGGTGGCCAAGAAAAAGCACGTCCCCGACGTCGTGGCCAAGGCCGTCTGCGCCGCCGAAAAACCGGCCACGCCCGAAGACAACGACGAGACCGCGTTTTTCCGGGCCATGAACGGCGTGGCCCCCATGGACCGCGAAAAGACCAAGGGCCGCGAAGTCCACCCCGCCGCCCCGCCGCCGCCCCCGCCCTCGCCCGCCGACGAGGAGCAAAAGGCCCTGGCCGCCCTGCAGGACCTCGTCAGCGGCAAGGTCGAATTCACCCTGGAATACAGCGACGAATACGTGCAGGGCTTCGTCACCGACCTCGACCCCAAGGTCTACCGCCAGTTGCGCGCCGGCCAGTTCTCGCCCGAGGCCCATTTCGACCTGCACGGCCTCAATACCGAACAGGCCTACCTTTCCCTGCTCCATTTCATGCGCGAACACTACCTCGGCGGCAAGCGCTGCCTGCTCGTCATTCCCGGTCGCGGCGCGAATTCGCCCGGCGGCATGCCCGTGCTCAAGGAAGAGCTCAAAAGCTGGCTCACGCGCGACCCGCTCAAGCGCGTGGTGCTGGCCTTCACCACGGCCCAGCCCCGCCACGGCGGCGCGGGCGCGCTCTACGTCCTGCTGCGCAAGTTCAAGAAAACCAAGGGGAAGGTCCGTTTCGAAAAGGACTGGCCGGAATTCGGTTGATCGAGGGAGCAAGGGGAGAAGAAGCCTTGGCCAATGGGTTTCCAAATCCAACTTCCTTTATAAATTCATATTTAAATATTTTACCATCTTAAATAGCAATACTTGTTGACACGATGCCATATTTCTACGACGAAAATATCATATATATAGAATCGGCGTAGCGTCGCGGCGCTCCCGTCGCCCGCTGGCCAAACCCAGGAGAGCTCCCCATGGCAGAGAACACCCTCGTTTTGACGCCAGGCGGCTACCGGGACCGGTCCCTCGTCCACCACGTTCCGCCCGGACATGTTCTCGACTACGCGGATGGCCGCATGGCGATACGAAACCTCAAGACCGACATCGCCACGGAAGTTCCTCCCTCCGAGGCCAAGGGGCCGACCCTGGGAGAAGGCTGGATCGCCAGCGCCTGCTGGGTCAACGACACCCAAACGCCCCTCACGCAGTTCTGCTCCGGCTGGCAGGTGCCCGAACCGCCGACGGTCCAGGACGATCAGGTCATCTACCTTTTCAACGGCCTGCAGCCGCCCGGCGGATACGCCATCCTCCAGCCCGTGCTCCAGTGGGGCGTGTCCGCAGCCGGCGGAGGCCCCTACTGGTCCGTGGCCAGCTGGTACGCCGTCAGCAGCGGCCACAGCTTCCACACGAATGCCGAGCCGGTGGACGTGGACGAGGTGCTTCTGGGCAAGATCACCTTGATCAATCGGCAGGGCGCCTATTTCAGCTACAATTGCCAGTTTTCGGGACATCCCCAGACCGAACTCAACATCGTCAATTTCCCCGAGCTGAGCTGTTGCTTCGAAGTGCTCGAAGCCTATTCCATAACCCAGTGCCCCAACTATCCGGCCTCACCCTCGACACGCTTTTTCTTCATCCAGGTGGACTACGGCAATGTCGGCCATCCCCTGAACTGGGTCACCCGCGCCAGCGTCACGGATTGCGGCCAGCATGTCGTCGTGGTCGATCCCTCCCCGGTCAAGGGTGAAGTGGAGATCTTCTACCGCTGAGGACTCCGCGCCCGGGCCGCGGCAATGGACAGCTTTCCGGAGGCGAGAGCCTCGCCCTGCGGGCCGCGGGGCAGTGCGTCCGCGAACCGGGTTCCGGCCAGTCGCCGCGCAGGCGGCCGACGCCGAGGCGTTTACGCGCAACGCCGGGAAACGGATTGCCGCAAAAACAAAGGGGCCGCAGCAGCGGCCCCTTTGTCGTTTCATATCCAGGCGGTGAGCGCGTTTTCACGATCGCCGGCGGCCGTGGTCCCGGCCATGGGGTGGACCGCCTCGACCGCGTCGTTGCCGCAGATGCCGGCCTTGGCCGCGTCGTCTCTCTCTAGCGACAGGTCGCCTTGCCGGCCGCCGCTGTCTTGCCGGTCTTGAGGTCGAGCGTCATCTCCTGCGCGGCGGTCTTGCCGGCCGGGCAGGCGGGCTTGCCCGCGCCTGTCGCCGTTACCGCGTAGCGCAGCGCGCCCTTGACGACGCATGCCCCGGGCAGGACCGTGGCGTCGAGGGTCTGCTTTTGCGTGGCGAGGTCGACGGTCATGAGGCCGTGCACGGCGTCGGGATTGCCGTTTTGGATGAAAAGCGTGTCCCCGGAAAGGCCGGCGAAGGTGTAATCGCCGCCGTTGGGGATTTCAAAAAGGGGCCGCCCTTCGAGGGCCTCGCAAACCGCGTCGGGATCGTCGCCCGGGCTGCGGGCCAGCACGCGCAGGGTGTGGCCGTCGGAATACGCCGCCTGGCGGTCGAGTATGGCGTAGCGGGCGTAGAGGTAGCAGATCCTGTTGTGGTACTTGTGGATGTCGGCGGCATCGGTGCCTGGCAGGCCGGCCTGTTTGCCGTCGGCGATGGTGGTTGCGCCGTACTCCGCCGTCATGGGGCTGATGCTGTCCACGGAGAGGATGCGGTAGGCCTTGCCGTTTCTGGTGAAGGACTCCACGACCTGGCCCTGCACGCGGACCTTGATGTTGAGGTCGTCGCCCATGATGGAGGTCGCGTCGAAGGGAATGTAGACGACGCCGGGCTCTTCGGCGTTGTCGAAGACGATGCCGCTTTCCGGGGTGCGGCGGAACATGCCGTAGAGGGTGCTCTTTTTGGCGTCCTGTTCGGGCGCGGCCGGCGCGGGGTCCGCGGCGAACAGCAGGGACAGCAGCACGAGGGGCAGGAGCGTGCGAAGCGGATGGTGCATGGGGCCTCCGTGGTCGTGATGATCCCGGGTAACAGACGGGGCCGAATTTGCAAGGGGGGCGCGGGCAGAGGTCCTTGTTGAAAAAATATGCCGCCCGCGTATGAAAGCCTCATGGAGGGCGGCATGGACCATGCGCAACCAGGCGGCTCCGGCGGACGCGTAAAAAACATCCTCATCGCGGTGCTGTTGTGCATCGCCCTGGGCGAATTCGCCCTGCTC
>DQED01000258.1 GCA_003525525.1 Desulfovibrio sp. | reverse complement strand
GATCTTCGAGCAGCTTCCCTGCGAGGAGGTTCTGCTGGGAGACCTGGAGGACCTTGAGACCCTGGCGAAGGAGCGGGGCTGCGATCTGCTCCTCACCCACTCCCACGGGCGCCAGGCGGCGGACCGGCTCAAGCGCGTGGTGGAGATCGTCTCCGCGGCCGCGGCCGGATTGTCCGCCCGGATCGGGGAAGCCGGCCACGGCGCCGAGCAGCAGGCGGGCCGCATCCGCGAAACGGCCACGGCCGTGGAACAGATGGCGGCCTCGGTGCTGGAGATCGCCCGCAACGCCGGATTGACGGCCGCTTTGGCCGACCGGACCCGGAACGCCGCAGCCGCTGGCCGGGCGCAGGTGGAAAAGGTCCGCGACGACACGCGAGACATCAACGAAGGCTTCCGCGAACTCTACACCGCGGTGTCGGACCTCTCGGCGAAGGCCGACGGCATCGGCACCATTGCCCGGACCATCGAGGACATCGCNNCATCGCCGACCAGACCAATCTGCTGGCGTTAAACGCCGCCATCGAGGCGGCGCGCGCCGGCGAAGCCGGCCGAGGCTTCGCCGTGGTTGCCGACGAGGTCAGAAAGCTCGCCGAAAAGACCATGGTCGCCACCAAGGAGGTCGGCGAGGCCGTTTCCGGCATCCAGCACGGGGTCGGCGGCACGTTGTCCGGCGTGGACCGCGCCCGGCGGCACATCGAGCTTTCCATCGGCCAGACGGAGGAAGCCGCCGTGGGCCTCGGCTCCATCCTGACGCTGGTCGGCGAATCCACGGATCAGGTGCGCGCCATCGCCGCAGCGGCCGAGGAGCAGTCCGCCGCCACGGAGGAGATCAACCGCCATATCGGAACAATAAACGGCGTCTCCTCGGAAACGGCCGGCGCCATGCAGCATGCCACGGAGGCCGTGGCCGAACTTGCCCGGCAGGTGGAGGCCCTGCGCGGACTGATCGCCGCGCTTGAGGCGGAAGGCGGGGACGGGGGCAGACGCGCCATCGGCGCATGAGGCGCCGGTCCCGGCCGCCTTGTAGAAAAGCGCGCACTGGCGCTTCTGGATGCGCGCCGCGGGGGATGACATTCTCCATCCGCCTGTGTAACTCTCCCTACGCAATCAGAGAAAGCACCGACCGGACAAGGAGCCCCACATGCCGCTTTTCCCCAGACGCCCGCCGCATCTGTTTCCCGTCCTGCTTTGCGTTGCTGTGCTCGCGTGTCTCGCCGTTTCCGGTTGCGGCCAGGGCGACGCCGACAAAGAGAAGGCCGCCGCCAAGGCTCCTGCCGCGCCGGCGGTGATGGTGGCCGCCAAAAAGCCCGTGGTCGCCGACGTGCCGGTCACTGCGGAATTCGTGGGGCGGCTTGCGGCCAAGGAAAACATCGAGGTGCGGGCCCGGGTCGAGGGCTACTTGAAGGAGCGGCTCTTCACCGAGGGCGCGATCGTCAAGAAGGGCGACCTGCTGTTCGTCATCGAGCCGCGCCAGTACCAGGAGAGCCTGCGCAAGGCCCAGGCGGAGCTCTCCCGCCAGCAGGCGCTTCTGTCCAAGGCGCAGGTCGATTTCGGCCGTTTCGAGCAGCTCTACAAGCAGCGCGCCGTCAGCCGCGACGAATACGACACCAAGTTCACCAACCAGCGGGAGCTCGCGGCCAACGTCGAGAGCGCCAAGGCGGCCGTGGAGACGGCCGAGCGCGACCTCGGCTACACCAAGATCACCGCGCCCATCACCGGGCGCATCGGCAAGGCCCTGGTCAACGTCGGCAACCTCGTCGGCAAGGGCGACAACACCCTGCTCGCCGAAATCTCCTCCATCGATCCCATCTACGTGGATTTCTCCATCAGCGAACGCGACTACCTGGGCTTCGTCGCGGCCATGCAGGAGCGCGGCGGCAAGGAACAGGAATTTCCCCTGACCCTGGTGCTCGCGGACGATTCGGTCTATCCGCTGCCGGGCGACGCCGACATGGCCGAACGGGCCGTGGACGCCAAGACCGCGACCCTTGGCGTGCGCGGCATCTTCCCCAACCCCAAGGGCATCCTCAAACCCGGCCAGTACGCCAAGGTCCGCGCCCTGCTCGACACCCGCAAGGGCGCGCTGCTCGTGCCCCAGCGGGCCATCGTCGACGTCCAGGGCAGCAAGTCCGTGTACGTGGTCGGCCCGGGCGACGTGATCGCAGCCAAGGCCGTGACGCTCGGCGGCAGCAAGGACGGCTCGTTCATCATCGATTCCGGCTTGACCCCGGACGATCTCGTGGTGGTCGAGGGCGTGTCCAAGGTGCGGCCGGGCGTCACGGTCAAGATCGCGCCGGAACCGGCCGCCGCCGCAAACGACGCGCCGGCCGCCGCGCCCGCCAAGCCCTAGGGGACGGCCATGGTCAACTTCTTCATCGAGCGCCCGGTCTTTTCCACGGTCATCTCCATCGTCATCACCCTGGTCGGGGCCATCTGCATCCTGACCCTGCCCGTGGCCCAGTATCCGCAGATCGTGCCGCCCACGGTGCAGGTCTCGGCCACCTACGACGGCGCAAGCGCCCAGGTCGTGGAAGAGTCCGTGGCCACGCCCATCGAGCAGGAGGTCAACGGCGCCCAGGACATGCTCTACATGAATTCCGTGAGCTCCAACGACGGGCGCATGGTCCTCAACGTCACCTTCGACATCGCCCGCGACCTGGACCTCGCCACCGTGGACGTGCAAAACCGCGTGGCCCTGGCCAACTCGCGCCTGCCCCCGGAAGTGACCCGGCGCGGCATCTCGGTCAAAAAGCAGTCCCCGGACATGCTGCTCGTGATCAACCTCAACTCTCCAGACGGCAGCCGGGATACGCTTTTTCTCAACAACTACGCCAAGATAAACATCACGGACGCGCTGGCTCGCGTGCCCGGCGTCGGCAACGTGGCCGTTTTCGGCGAGCGCGACTACGGCATGCGCGTCTGGCTCGACCCGGACAAGCTCGCGCGCCTGGGCCTTACGGCCACGGATGTGGCCAACGCCATTACCCAGCAAAACGTCCAGGCCCCGGCCGGCCAGATCGGCATGCCGCCCGCGCCCCCGGGCCAGGAGTTCCAGCTCACGGTGCAGGTCAAGGGCAGGCTCGCCGATCCCGAGGAATTCGCGGACATCATCGTGCGCACAGGCAAGGGCGCGGAGATCGTGCGCGTGCGCGACGTCGGCCGCGTGGAACTCGGCAGCCAGAGCTACAGCGCGTTCACGCGCTTAAACGGCAAGCCCACCTGCACCATCCAGATCTTCCAGCTGCCCGGGGCCAACGCGCTCGACGTCGTGGCCAAAATACGGGCGATCATGGCCGAGCAGGCCGGTTATTTTCCGCAGGGCGTGGCCTACACCATCCCCTACGACACCACGCGCTTCGTCACCGCCTCCATCCACGAGGTGGTCAAGACGCTGTTCGAGGCCGTGCTCCTCGTGCTCGTCGTGGTCTACATCTTCCTGCAAAACGGCCGGGCCACGCTCATCCCCATGCTCACCGTGCCGGTGTCGCTGGTCGGCACCTTCGCCTTCATGCAGGTCTTCGGCTTCTCCATCAACACGCTCACGCTCTTCGGGCTGGTGCTCGCCATCGGCATCGTGGTCGACGACGCCATCGTCGTGGTCGAGGCCGTGCAGCACAAGATCGACCACGGGAAACTGTCGCCCAAGGACGCCACCAAGGCGGCCATGGCCGAGGTGGCGGGCCCGGTCATCGCCATTTCCCTGGTGCTCATCTCCGTGTTCGTGCCCGTGGCCTTCATGGGCGGGGTGACGGGGCGGCTGTACCAGCAGTTCGCCCTGACGCTCGCCGTGTCCGTGGCCCTTTCGGCCATCTGCGCCCTGACGCTTTCCCCGGCGCTGTGCGCGCTGATTTTGCGCCCCGCCAGCCTGCCTCGCGGACCGCTGGGCGCGTTTTTCCGGGGGTTCAACGCGCTTTTCGAGCGCACCACGAGCGGTTACGCCGCGGGCGTGCGCGGGGCCATCCGCTATTTCGTGCTGACGCTCGCCCTGCTCGGCGCGGTGCTCGCCGGCTCCTACTGGCTGCTGACGACCCTGCCCACGGGCTTCGTCCCGGACGAGGACCAGGGCTATTTCATCGTCAACGCGCTGCTGCCCGAAGGCGCGTCCCTCGAGCGCAACGACGCCGTGATCAAGCGCCTGGAAGAGTATCTCGCCGCCGATCCGGCCGTGGCCGACGTGCTCGCCCTTGGCGGCTACAACCTGATGACCAGCACCTACAGCTCCTACGCCAGCGCCATGTTCGTCATCTTGAAGCCCTGGGAGGAGCGCGCGACGCCGCCGCTGGGCCTGGATGCGGTCATGGACCGGGCCGAGAAGCATTTCGCCGGCGTGCAGGAAGCCGTGGTCATGGCCCTGAACCCCTCGCCGATACCCGGCCTCGGCACCACGGGCGGCTTCCAGTTCGAACTGCAGGACCGCTCGGGCGGCCCGGTGGGGGATCTTGCCCGCACGGCCTACGGCTTCATGGCCGAAGCGCGGACGCTGCCGTCCGTGGCCGGGCTTTTCACCGACTTCAGCGTGGACGTGCCGCAGCTCTTCTACGCCCTGGACCGCGACAAGGTGCAAACGCTCGGCATTCCGCCAAGCGACGTGTTCGGCGCGCTCCAGACCTACCTCGGCGGGCTCTACGTCAACGACTTCAACAAGTTCGGCCGCACCTACCGGGTCATGCTGCAGGCCGAGCCGCGTTTCCGCCGCTCGCCGGCCGACATCGAGCGCTTCTACGTGCGCAGCGCCGGCGGCGACATGGTGCCACTTAGCACCCTGGGCCAGACCACGGACATCCGCGGGCCGGAATACATCCGCCGCTTCAACCTGTTCCGCGCCGTGGAGATCTCCGGCGGCACGCCCCCCGGCTTCTCCTCGGGCCAGTCCCTTGCGGCCATGGCCGACCTGGCCAAAAAGAGCCTGCCCCAGGGCTTCGGCTACGACTGGACCGGCATCGCCTACCAGGAGGCGCGTTCGGGCAGCCAGTCGATCTACATCTTCGCCCTGGCCCTGGTCATGGTCTTCCTGGTGCTCGCCGCCCAGTACGAGTCCTGGGCCGTGCCCTTCGCCGTNNTTCGCCGTCATCCTGGCCGTGCCGTTGGCCGTCTTCGGCGCCATGGCCGCGCAGATGCTGCGCGGCCTCGACAACAACGTCTACGCGCAGATCGGTCTCGTCATGCTCATCGGGCTTGCGGCCAAAAACGCCAT
>DQED01000374.1 GCA_003525525.1 Desulfovibrio sp. | reverse complement strand
GACGCCTGCGCCCGCGAGCCGCTTCGATCCCGACGCCCTGCCGCCCCTGCCCGAGGAGGACGTACACGAGATTCCCGCGCCCGCCAAACGGCGCAGCGCTGTCCCGGAACCCGTCGAGCCCGCCGGCCCCCTCGAGGAGGAAGCTCCGGCCCATTTTCGCGAGTCTGCGCCCAAAGATACGCCCGGCGTCGCCGACGACGCCGAGGAACCCTACACCGTAGCCCCTCCGCGCCGGCGTCACCTGCTCGATGCCGCTGACGACGCGGAGTTCGCCGCGCCGCCGCGACATGCCCCGCATCGCGAAGAACCCGACGCGGACGACATGCCGCCATTTCGGGCCGAAACAGCGCGCCAGTCCGCCGCACCGGCCGCACCTCCCGCCGAGGATACGCCTGCGGCTCCGGCGGCGCGTCACGACCTCCCGGATATTCCGGAAGCCCCCCCGAAAGCGCACCACGCCCCGGAGGAGCCCCGGCACGTCCCGGCCCCCGAACCCAAAGCCGAAGAACCCGCCCCGCGCCGCGGCGACGGCGTGCGCGACATATGGGCCCGGCTCAAGGCCATGGACGAAGGCTCCTCGAAAAAACCCGTGGAGCCGGAATCCCTGGGCGATCCGTTCGGCGAAGAGGAGGCCCCGCCCCGCGAGGTCGTCACCGATCCCATCCCCTGGGAACGCCTCGACGCCTACGGCTTTTTCCCGGGCCTTTTCCTGACGCTGAAAAAAATTCTCTTCCTGCCGATGGCCTTTTTCGGGGACATGCCCGAGGGACGCCCCAAGGGCAAAGCCCTGGTCTTCAACCTGCTCATCAGCGAATTCCTGCTCCTGCTCGATTTCCTCTGGTCGCTCTTCGGCCTGCGGGCCAAACTCGGCGGTTCGGCCCAGTCCGACGCCCTTGGCGCGGCGGCCGCCACCCCGGGCCTGGGCTTCCTCATCGCCCTGCTGCTCGTGCCCCTGGCCATCGCGCTCGGCATCTACCTCGACGCCTGGCTCACCCACCTGCTGCTCCTGCTTTTCCGCAGCGCCAAAAAAGGCTTCAACGAGACGTTCCGCGTCATGTGCTACAGCGCCGCACCCACCGTCCTTACCGCCATCCCCGTGGCCGGGCAGATCCTCTCGCCCGTCATCCTCGTCTGGTACATGGCGCTGCAGGCCATCGGCCTCAAAAAAGTCCACGAAGGGGCGTACACGCAGACACTGGCCGCCATCTTCATCAAATGGTCCCTGTACCTGTTCCTGCTGCTGGCCATGCTGCAAAACATCGCTCCCGGCCAGTAGCCCCCCCTTGACGCTGTCACCCGGAATCGCGACAACAAAGACGGATAAGACCAAAGCAGGCGCACCCGGCAGGGCCGCGCCAACCGAGGACGGACGAGCCATGTGGGCATGGTTGCGCGGACTCTGGCAATATCTGGTACACAGAAGACGGCTGGCCCGGGACATCCATCCCGGGACCTTTCGCGCCATGGCCGCCGAACTGGCCGAACTCGCCGACCTCGCCTCCAAAGCCCGCCCCGAGGAACAGGCCTTCCAGCTCAAGGCCCGCCGCATCCGCGAGGAAATGCGCGAACTGGGCCACATGGCCGACCGCCCCGAATTCCGCCTGCTGCCGTCCAAGAAACGGCTGGAACTGCGCGAAAGCCTGCTCTCCTCCCGGGAACAACTGCTCAAAACCCTGTCCGACGCGCCCGTGGTAACCACCACGCGCCAGTAAACCCCGACACCCAAGGAGGCCCCATGCGCCGCACGCTCCACCGCGCCAGTCCCCTGCCCGGCCTGCCGCTCCTCGGCCTCGCCCTGTGCCTTCTCGTCGCCGCCTGCGCCGTGGAACCCAAACTCTCCGACAAACATACCGTCTACATCGACAACTACACCCGACGCGGCAACCCCGAAGTCTACGTCGAACCCATGCGCTCGCCGCCCAGACCCACCGGCGCGCTCATCGTGCCCTTCCAGGTCACCCAGGACATCGCCTATCCCCAGGAACTCGGCGAACAACTCACCCGCATCGTCTGGCAAACCTGGACCCGCGACCGCGTCTTCCCCAAACTCATCTACGAAGCCAACCTGCGCAACGCCACAACGCCCCAGGCCGTGGCCCTGGCCCGCAAAATGGGCCTCGACGTCGTCATCGTCGGCAAGTTCACCTACGTCATGTCCGGCGGCACCCGCGGCGACAGCGGCGTCTCCTTCACCTGCGACGTCATCGACGCCCAAAGCGGCGAACGCCTCTGGTCCATGGCCCACGCCGGCACCATGGAAACCGGCCTGACCGAAGACTACATCATCTTCGCCCGCAAGAACCGCATGCCCACGGACCCCCTCTCCGCCATCACCGCCACCCTCGCCATGGATATGGGCGGCACCATGACCAAATGGAACTACGGCTACGTGCCCCCCAAACCCGCCGCCCCCAACCCCGCGCCGCCACAGCCCCAGCCGCAGTCGCAGCAACAACGGCCGGCAGGATATTAGGGAAGACGAAGAGTGGGGCTCTGCCCCACGCCCCGCCGGGGGGGATCATCCCCCCCGGCCCCCCTGGACGGGGGATGGCAAGCGGGTGGGAGGACGGTCGGCGGGCGGTGCGTCG
>DQED01000373.1 GCA_003525525.1 Desulfovibrio sp. | reverse complement strand
CCTCGGGCAGGCGGGCGAGGAAGAGCCGTTCCCGGCAGTTTGGGGCCCCTCCGCGCGCGGCCGCGGCGATGGCGGCGTCGCCGGCGGCGTTGGGCACGAACCAGTCCGGCGCTTCGGGGCACAAATAGATGGGGGTATCCTCGTGGCGCACGCGGATCCAGGCGTCGGGAGAAAACGGCATGGCGCGATCCTTGGTCCTCGGGTTGGCGATGTTGCAGGAAAAGACGCGCCGTGGCGCGACCGCAGGAAGTCCATGAAATAGCCCATGGCGCGGGGCGGTGACAAGGGCGTCCGGCCGGACCGCCGCGGCGGCGGGAAAAAGGCGTTTCCAGGTGCGTCTTGCCGGCCGCCGCCTCTTGCGCCACGGGCGCGGATTCCTGTAGGACTTTCGTTGGAAACAGGACTTCCGGACAAGATGCGGGAGGCGACAATGGCGGTGCGGCGCATGCTTGCCGCAGCGGCCGCATGGCCGCTTTTGGCCAGGGGCCCGTGCAAGCCGAATCCCTGTGCCTTGCAAGCCCGAGTCCCGTGATCTGTCCCGCTTGCCCCGCGACGCTACGTTGTTGCGACGTCGCGGACTGGTTGGTTTTTTCCCTGCCCGGCCGGGATGCGGGACAGCCCTTCCAAATGCGGCGACGGCCCTGGCGATACGGCGCGCTTGGCGCGTGAAACCTGATACGACGGGAAAAGGAGCACGGCATGATGCGGATTTTCTGGACTCTGGCGGTGGCGGTGACCCTTCTTGTTGCGGTGGGCGGCTGCGCCAAGAAAAAGAGCTATACGTCGCTGGATGAAGTCTACGCCAAGTACGACGTGAACAAGGACGGCAAGATCACCAAGGAAGAGTTCGTGGCGCAGTGGAAGGACAAGCAGAAAGCCGAGACGGCCTGGAAGAAGATCGACCGGAAGAACAACGGCTTCGTGGATCGCGTGCTCGACAACGACATGCCGCTCAACGTCTGGAGTGCCGTGGAAAGCAACGACACCCCGTATTAGCCTCGCCGGGACTCCTTTCCCCCTTGCGAGAGGGACCGGGGGGCTTCATGCCCCCCGGCGGGGCTCGGGACAGCGCCCCGATCTTCTCTTCCCCTCTCCCCTACCGTACCTTCGTCACAGGGCAGCGGCCGCAGACGATGCCGGCGCGCAGCGCGTTTTGCCGGGGATCGGCCAAAAGCGCCCGGGCGGCCTGGTATTTGGCGTTGTTCCAGACCTCGCGAAACGGCGTGGAGAGCACGTTGCCGAAATCCACGGACGGGTCGCGGGGGTCGCGGCAGCAGGGGATGAGCCCGCCGTCCCAGTTGACGTAGGCCGAGCGGTACAGCCACGAGCAGCCGGGCGAGGGTGCCTGCGCGTCGGGGCGCAGGGTCTGGCGCGGAAAACGCGTGGAAAACCAGTCGTCCGGGGCGTCGGCCGGGAAAAAGGGCTTGATGAAGCGTACCTGGTCCACGCCGAGTTCCCGGGCCTTTTCGCGGGCGGCGGGAACCTCGTGCTCGTTGAACCCCGTGACGCAGTACTGCCAGTCGATAAAGGGCGTGGCGCTGCCGGCCTTGCGGCGTTCCTCGATGACGGCGCGAAGCGCGGCCAGGGCCACGTCGGGGTTGCCGCCGCGCATGAAGCGCCCGCTCGCCTCCTGGGACACGCCGTGGCAGGAGAAGATGAGCACCTCGAGCCCCGAGGCCACGATGCGCCGGGCGAGCTCCGGGTCGCGGTGGGTGAGGTTGGAGGAGACGCCCACGCCGATGTTGCGCGCGGCCGCCAGGCGGATCATGTCCAGGGTCTCGGGGAACAGGAACGGCTCGCCGAAGCCGTAGAGGTTGATCTTGAACAGGTACGCGCCCACGTCGTCGAGGATCTTGCGGAACTGCTCCAGGGTCATGCGGCCGAAGGGCCGTTCGTCGTCGCGGGGCGGGCGGCGGTCGTCGTAGCAGTAGGCGCAGCGCAGGTTGCAGATGTTGGTGCTCTCGATTTTGAGGATGTAGGGCATCGAGTCGAGGACCGTGCGCTTTTGCAGGCGGTTGCGTTCGGCGCGCGCGAAGTTGCGCAGCCGCCCGGGCGTGGCGTGACGCAGGAACGCCTGGGCGTGGCGCTTGAGGATTTTCAGGCGTTCGGCCGTGCCCGCGCCTTTGGTGGCCAGGGCGGAATCGAGCAGTCCCATGGGCGCTATGCTCCGTGTGTTGCGGTTTCGCCGAGAAGGTGCGCCGCCATCTTGAGGCCCTGCGTCACGGCGGCCGGGGTCAGGCAGAAGTAGAAGCCGCCCTGGCGGCCCACGGCATGGGCGTTGGCCAGGCCGCGCACGGGCGCGGCCGCAGCGGCAAGGCGCGCTTCGTAGTTGAGGGGATAGACGGGCATGGACGCCGGCAGGGTGAAGGCTTTGGCCCGGCGCAGGGCCGAGGCCGGGTAGAGCCCCAGGCGCGCCACGTCGGCGATGGCCGCCGCGATGGTTTCTTCCTCGCCCGGCGGCGCGGCGTCGCCGGGCGCCACGTTGATTTCCAAGCACAGCCCTTCGCGGCCTGCCGGGCCGCGCTCGCGGAAGATGGAGCGGGGATAGTAGACGCGGTTGGCCGTGAGCTCCGGGTCGGGGTGGTAGGTGTAGACGAAGGGCCGAAAAGGCGGCGCGGGGCTATCGTAGGTGAGCATGACCAGGCGCATGGTCACCGTGGGCAGGAGCGGCGCCTGCGCGCCGAGCGCGGCGTTTAGGGCATTGAGCGGCGCGGTCCAGACCAGATGGCGCGCGGCGATTTCGCGGCCGTCGGCGACGACCGCCGCGACGCGCTCCCCGTCGCGGACCAGGGAGATTGCCCCCACGCCGGCGACGATTTCGCCCCCGGCCCGCCGGATGCGCGTGGCCAGCAGGGCAGGCACGTCGCCGAGGCCTCCGGCCGGGTAGGTGTAGCGCTGGCGCAGGCGGGAAAGCGCCCCGAGCACGGCCGCGGCCTTGCCGCGCCGCACGAAGGGCTCCTTTTCGTTGTCGATGGTGCGGTCCACGCGCGCCAGCCAGTGGTGGTGCAGCTCCTGCGGCGGCATGAGCGCCTTTTTGGCGAACAGGTCGCGAAAGAGC
Source organism: Desulfovibrio sp. (assembly GCA_003525525.1). GTDB lineage: Bacteria > Desulfobacterota > Desulfovibrionia > Desulfovibrionales > Desulfovibrionaceae > Solidesulfovibrio. The sequence continues at coordinate 2,150 of DQED01000373.1, read as the reverse complement.
AGGGCGTAGAGCCCCGGTCCGCTTTTTTCCGCAAGCTCGAGCGAGGCCGGGATGGGTTCCGGCGGCGGCGCGCCCCGGCGTTTGGTCGCCGCGCGCAGCGCCTCGATCTTGTAGCGCAGGGGGTAGCGCAGGAAATCGAAGTGGTTGGGGAATTTCCAATGCCGCCCGCCCGCCGCGATGGCGAAGGCGAAGGGGTGGCGGATGACGGGCTTCCCGGCCAGGGTTTCGCGCAGGAAGCCCTCGCCCGGGCCGTCGTGCTCCAGAAAGAGCACGTGGGGCCCGAGGTCGAACACGACGTCGTCCAGGGTGAAGGAGCGCAAAAGCCCCCCCACCTCGGGTTCGCGTTCGAGGACGACGACCGGCAGGCCGGCTTCGGCGAGGCGCACGGCGCAGACCAGTCCGGCCACGCCGCCGCCGACGATGACGTGCTTGTCCATGGCGGCGCTCATGACGGCCGGATATTCCGGGGGAAAGGGAGCGTGAGCATGGGAAAACCTAGCATGTCCGGCGCGGGCGGGCAATCGGCCGGCTGGCGTGCCGGACGCTTCCCCGCTATCGTGCGTCGCAAACGCAAGGAGCAGGGCAGGTGAACGCGCCAAGGGACGTCTTCGTGCATGCGGCGGGAATTTGCGAATCGGCATCCGTGGGGCCGGGAACGCGCATCTGGGCGTTTGCCCACGTGTTGCCGGGCGCGGTCATCGGCCGCGACGCCAACATCTGCGACCATGTCTTCATCGAGGGCGGGGTGACGCTCGGCGACCGGGTCACGGTCAAGTGCCACGTCGCCTTGTGGGAAGGGGTGGCCGTCGGCGACGACGTGTTCATCGGCCCGTTCGTCGAAGTCCAGTCGGGCGTGCGCGTAGGTGATCGCTGCCGCATCCAGTCGCACAGTTTCATCTGCGAACTGGTCACGATTGGAAATGACTGCGTCGTCGCGCATGGCGTGATGTTCATCAACGACCTGTTCGAAACCGGCGGCCCGGCGCGCGGGCGGCGCGCGCTCTGGCGCGCGACCACAATCGGCAACAACGTGTCTATAGGGTCGAATGCGACCATCCTGCCGGTGGCGATCTGCGATCATGTCGTGATCGGGGCCGGCAGCGTGGTGACGCGCGACATCGTGGAACCCGGCATTTATGCCGGCAATCCGGCCCGCCTGCTGCGGCCGCTGGCCTCCCCAGGCGCCGACCGGGCCGATGCGCCCGGCGGCATCGAACCCAACGGATAGTACACATGTCCCAAGGCGGAACCATGGTCCCGTTCGCTGACCTGCACCGGCAGTATCTGAACCTCAAGCCCGAACTCGACGCGGCTATCGCCTCCGTCATAGCGACGTCGAGCTTCATCCGTGGACCGCATGTCCTCGCCTTCGAGGAAGCTTTCGCCAGGACGAACGACGCCCAACACTGCGTGTCCTGCGCCAACGGCACTGACGCCATCTATATCGCCCTCACCGCGCTCGAGGTGAAGGCGGGAGACGAGGTCATCGTCCCCGCCATGACCTGGATATCGACCAGCGAGGCGGTGACCCAGGCCGGGGGCAAGGTCGTCCTGTGCGACATTGATCCGGCAACGCGGACGCTCGATCCCGCAAAGCTGGCCGAAGTGATTACCGGCCGCACGGTCGGCATCATCCCGGTGCATCTTTACGGGCAGGCGGCGGATATGCCGGCCATTCTGTCCATCGCCGCGCAGCATGGCCTGTGGGTGATGGAAGACTGCGCCCAGGCGCACCTGGCCGAAATCGCCGGCAAGAAGGTGGGCACGTTCGGCGTGGCCGCGACCTATTCCTTCTACCCCGGCAAGAATCTCGGCGCCATGGGCGATGCTGGCGCCATCGTCACCGACGACCCGGCGCTGGCGCGCCATATGGCGATGTTCGCCCGGCATGGCGGCCTGCGGAAGGGTGACCACGAGATTGAAGGCATCAACAGCCGGCTCGACGGGCTGCAGGCCGCGATCCTGAGCGTGAAGCTGCCGCACCTTCCCGCATGGACCGCCCGNNCCGTCGCCGCCCAGTATTCGCAGGCGCTGGCCGATCTGCCCTGGCTCGACCTGCCGCGCCCCACGCATCCGCTTGCGCATGTCTGGCATCTCTATGTCGTCGCCTGCGACCAGCGCGACGCGCTCGCCGCACATCTGAAGGCGTC
>DQED01000013.1 GCA_003525525.1 Desulfovibrio sp. | reverse complement strand
GCGGATGTCCTCGGCCATCTGCGCCGATTCCTCTTCGATCTCCGAGAGCACTTCCTCTTCCGTGGCCCGGTCCACGGCATTGAGGATTTCGGCCACGGAGGTGATGCCGCCGACCTTCTTGCCTTCCTTGCCGCCCATGGCGATGAGCTGGTTTTGCAGCACCTTGTCCACTTCGAGCAGCATGTCCTCGGCCACGGCCTCCAGGCGCGACAGGCGCATGAGCACTTCGGCGCGCACGCCCGACGGCAGGTTCTGGAGCAGTTCCGCGGCCTGGTCGGGGTGCAGGTGGCCGAGGATGAGCGCCAGCGTCTGCGGGTGCTCGTTGCGCAGGATCTGCGCCAGGATGCGCGGCGAGACATTGCCGAGCTCCTGGAAGGGCGTGGGCCCGGTGTCGAGCTCGAGCGTCTCCATGATGTACTTGGCCGTGTCGGAGTCGAGGGTCTTGGAGAGCATCTTGCGCACCTGCTCCGGCCCGCCCGTGACCATGTCCTTGCCGACCTGCATGGACTCGTTGAACTCGTGGACCACGTCCTCGACCTGCTCCTTGGGCACGGTCTCCATCTCCATCATGGCCTTGGAGATGCGGGCGATTTCCTTCCGGTCCAGGCGCTTGAACACCTCGCCGGTGAATTTCTCGCCGAGCGCCAGGCACAGGACGGCGGTCTTCTGCGGGCCGGTCATGGACATGGGGGCTTAGGCCTCCTGCTTGAGCCAGGTCTTGAGCAGGGTCATGGACTGTTCCATGTTCTCCTCGAACAACTGCAGCGCCAGGTTCTTGGCCAGCTCGAACTGCTTGGCGCTTTCGAGCATGGGGGTTTCCTCGCCCTCTTCGCCGGGCTCGGCCAGGGCCAGCCGGGCTTCGCCTTCGGGCAGGCGCTCCAGGGTCTCGATCTCCTCTTCCGTGACCCGCGGCCGGATAAGCGCCAGGACCACGGGCCGCACGACCAGGATGAGGAAGAGGAACAGCAGCAGCCCGTTGAGGAACGGCTTGCCCAGGCGCTGGGCGTACTCGAGCATGGTCTGCACCAGGCTCGGCTCGCCCGATCCGTCGGGAGCGCCGAACTCGAAGCTCGACACCTGCACCTCGTCGCCGCGGGACGAGTCGAGGCCCGCCGCGCGGGCGACCACCGCCTTGATGCGCTCGAGCTCTTCGGCCTTGCGCGGCACGAACGTGTAGGTGTTCTTGCCCTCGACCTTCTCGTAGGTCCCGTCCACGATAACCGCTAAGGACTGGCGCTTCAAGTCGCCCACGGGCGTGACGACGTTTTGCTCTTCCTTGTTGATCTCGAAGTTGGTGGTGCTGGCCGTGCGGTTGGACTTCTGCGTGGATTCGGTGCCGGAATAGCCCGCGGCGTTGAAATTGGTGTTGGGCACGGCCGCGCCGCCGCCGCGCGGGGTGGTGGTCACGCCAGAGGGGTCCACGGCCGCCGTGCCGGAGGTCGATTCCTCGCTCTTCTGCTCGCTGCGCACCACGGTGGCGTTGGGGTCGTAGAGCTCCTTGCGGATGGTGCGCTGGCTGAAATCCAGGTCCACGTTGGCTTTGACGATGGCCCGGCCGGGACCGACGATGGGGGTGAGAAGCTGCTCGATGCGGTTTTCCAGGTTGGATTCGTAGGTGTTCTTGAATTCGAACTGGGTGGTGGACATGCCGCCGAGGCCGCCGTCGCTGCGCGGCTGGTACAGGGCCTGGCCGGTGGTGTCGGTGACGGTGATGTGTTCGGGGGTGAGCCCTTCCACGGACATGGACACCAGGTTGACGATGCCCTGGAGCTGCTTGGCGTCAAGTTTTTGGCCACGCTTGAGCGTCAGCACCACCGAAGCCGACGCCTGCTTCTGCTCCTCGATGAAAAGGCTCTTTTGCGGCAGCACCAGATGCACGCGCGCCTTGTCCACCTGCGGAAATTCGGAAATGGTGCGCGAGAGTTCGCCCTGCAGCGCCCGGGTGTAGTTGATGCGCTGCACGAAATCCGTCTGCCCGACCTTGAGCTGGTCGAAAAGCTCGAAACCCACGCCCTGGCCGTGCATCACGCCTTCGCCCGCCACCTTCAGGCGCTGCTCGTAGACCGCCTCGGCCGGCACGAGGACCGTCTTGCCGCCGTCGCGCAGCTCGTAGGGCGTCTTGGAGGCCTTGAGCAGTTCCACCACCCGGGCCGCGTCCTCGGGGGCGAGGTTGGTGTAAAGGACGCGCATTTCCGGCTGGTTGAGGAAATAGATCATGACCAGGAAGGCTGCCGCCGTGGACAGGGCCAAGCCGGCCAGCATCACGCGCTGGGCATTGCTGCGGTTGGACCAGTACTGGATGAGCTTTTCGAAATTCTGCTTGAGAAAAGGGGGCATGGCGTTTCTCCGGGCGGGCGTCCGTTAGGAATGCAGGGCCTTAGAACTGCATCTTCACCAGTTCTTTGTACGCTTCGAGCACCTTGCCGCGCACGGCCGTGGTCATCTGCATGGCGAGCCCCGCCTTTTGCAGATTGATCATCAGCTCATGCACGTTTTGCGTCTGGCCCGAGGCGAAGGATTCGACCATGTCGCTCTTCTGGTTTTGCATGTCGTTGACGGTCTTGAGCGAATCCATGAGCTTGGCGCCGAACCCTTCGCCGGGGGCGGCGGCAGGCTTGGCCAGGGAGCGCGACACCTTGCCGTCGATGGAGGACGCGCTCGCCATGGCGTTTTGGTAGGCGGAGAGGGCGATGGGGGAAATGGCCATGGGAAACCTCCGTTACTTGCCGATTTCCAGGGCTTTGTTGAACATGTTCTTGACGGTGCCGATGGACGCGCTCGACGCCTCGTAGCTGCGCATGGCCGTGATCATGTTGGCCATTTCCTCGACCACGTTGATGTCGGGATAGGCCACGTAGCCGTCGGCGTTGGCGTCGGGATGGCCGGGCTCGTACTGCATGCGGAAGGGGCGGTTGTCGTTGACGATGCCCGTCACCTTGACGCCCGCCAGATCCCGGTCCTGGGCCGTCTGCATGGCCTTGGAAAACGGCGTGTCCAGGGGGGTGGATTCCAGCATCACGGACTTGCGCACGTAGGGACCGCCGCCGTTCACCGAGCGCGTGGTCCTGATGTTGGCCAGGTTCATGGAGATGGTGTTCATCAGGGTGCGCTGGGCGGACATGCCCGACGACCCGATATCCATGGCGCTGAAGAGGTCCATGCTACTTGCCTCCTTCCGTGATGACCCGTTGCAGGCCTTCGAAGCTTCTCTTGGTGATATCGGTCAGGGCGTTGTACATGAGGGTGTTCTTCGCCATGATCGACATCTCTTTATCCATATCCACGCTGTCCAGGCCCGCGACCACCCGGGGTTTCCAGCCCATCTCCAGGTTTCCCTGGAATCCGGCGGCGGAAAACGCCGACGGCAGGTGGCTGCCCGAGGTGCGCGTCATCTTGCCGCGCTCGTCGAGGTCGAGGGCGGATTGCAGTTCCTTCTCGAACTCCAGCCGGCGCGCCTTGAACGAGGGGACGTCCTGGTTGGCCAGGTTGGTCATGACGACATTCTGACGGTCCAGGCGCAGGTCCATGACCTTGCCAAGAAGCGCTATGTTATCGGGATACATTGATTTCATGCCGTTTGTTCCTCCTGTTCCCAGGCGCCGGCCCCTGCGGACCGGCCGTTGTCGCGACTCTACTGGGCAAAAAGCGTTCCAGCGCGGAACATTTCCCCGCGGCGATCAGGCATTTTTTGCCCAACCCCCGTTTCACTTTCTCATAAAACCATGCGGCAAAACCGGTCGCTTGTTGCCGAAACGCCGGGCGAACCCGCTTTTGGCCCGGGCGGCGACCTCTGGCACGGGGCTTGCTTTGGCCTTTGTGCCCGGCAGGACGCGCCGCCGGCGCCGGCCACCCAGGCCGCCAAGACGCGAAAAAAAACGGCGCAGGGATTGCGCGCCAACCGGCGATGCCGCCGTCACGGCACAACGCGGCGTCGGGAACGGAGGGGAATCATGAGTGGGCAGCTGGATTACGAAATCAACAAGGAACTCGGCGAGTGCTACCTTTTCATGGGCGACCTGGACAAGGCCGAGGAGTACTACACCAAGGCCATGAGCAATAACGGCATCCATTCGGATCCGTATCTGGGCCTGGCCACCATCGCCGTGCAGCGCGGACAGCTCGAGGACGCCATGCACCTGTACCGCAAGGCGTCGAGCATCGAAGCCGACGACCGGGCGCTTTCCGGCATGGCGCTCATTGAAATGGAACGCGGCGAACGCGCCGAGGCCTTCACCCATTTCAAGGGCGCGCTCACCCGCAACCCGGAAAACCTCGTGGCCCTGTTCGGCCTCGTGCGCCTGGCCCACGCCGACGACCGCATCGAGGAGATCCTGCCCTACCTGCAGGACTACCTCACCGTGGACCCCGCCAAGCACGAAGTGCGCTTCACCCTGGCCGGCTGCCTGGTCAGCCTCGGCCGCCACGCCGAGGCCGGCGCGCAGCTCGACGCCATCCTCGCCCAGGATCCCGGCCACGACGCCGCCCGCGAACTGGCCGAGGAACTCAAGCGCATCGCCGCCTAGCCGAACCGATTTTTCCCCCTCCGCGCCGTCCGGCCGCTTCCCCGAAGAAGCGGCCGGCGGCCCCGGCAGCGTCCCGCGCCCTTGCCATCGACGGGCGCGTGTGGCACCTCGCCCGAAAAACAAGCGAGGTCCCACCCATGGAATACCTGCCCGTCAAACGCGCGCTCTTAAGCGTCACCGACAAGACCGGCCTGCCCGAACTGGCCCGATTCCTCTGCGCCGCCGGCGTCGAACTCGTGTCCACGGGCGGCACCCGCAAACAGCTCCTCGACGCGGGCCTCCCCGTCGCCTCCGTCAGCGACGTGACGGGCTTCCCCGAGATCATGGGCGGCCGCGTCAAAACCCTGCATCCGGCCATCCACGGCGGCATCCTCGCCGACAAGGACAACCCCGAACACCTCGCCACCATCGCCAAGCACGGCATCGCCGCCTTCGACATGGTGGTCGTCAACCTCTACGCCTTCGGCAAGGCGCTCGAAAAAGGCCTGCCGCTCGCCGAGATGATCGAGCAGATCGACATCGGCGGCCCCACCCTGCTGCGGGCCTCGGCAAAAAATTTCGGCAGCATCCTCGTCGTGCCCGACCCCGCCTTCTACCCCGAGGTCATGGACGCCCTGGCCCAAAACGTCATGAAGGCCCCCCTGCCCCTGCGCCAGAAAACCGCCGCCGCCACCTTCCGCGCCACGAGCGCGTACGACGACGCCATCGCGACGTACCTGGCGAACGCGTAGGGGGGAGGAGGGGAAGAGAGAGGCAGGAGAGAAGAGGCCTCCGGCGGCCG
>DQED01000370.1 GCA_003525525.1 Desulfovibrio sp. | reverse complement strand
GGCCAGGTGCTCGACATGGAATACACCGCGCGCCAGGGCCTGACCCTGGCCGAGCTTGCCCACATGCAGGCGCTCAAGACCGGCGCGCTGCTTACCGCCTCGTGCGTGTGCGGCGCGATCCTGGCCGGCGCGGGCGAGGANNCCGGGCCCGGGAATACGGCGAGGCCGTGGGCGCGGCGTTCCAGATCGTGGACGACATTCTGGACGAAGTGGGCGACGCGGCGACGCTCGGCAAGCCCGTGGGCAGCGACCGCGAGCAAGGCAAGAACACCTACCCGAGCCTGGTCGGCCTTGACGAGAGCCGGCGGCTGGCCGAGGCGCGCGTGGACGTCGCCCTGGCCGCCATCGCCGCCTACGAAGGCCCGACCGCGGATTTCCTGCGGGAACTCGCCCGCTATATCGTGGTTCGGGTCCAGTAGCGGGGCGCAGTTGCGCCGGGAGGAAGGACATGGGCGGCAAGACGCGAAGGATGCCTCGCAGGAGAATACTCGGTCTGCTCGCGGCGGCGGCCCCGGCCGTGCTGCTCGCTTCCCGGGCCGGCGCCCAGGACAAGGCCGCGCCCATGGACGCCATCGCGGCCATCAAGACCCGGCGCAGCGTGCGGACCTATACCGACGCGCCGGTGTCCGACGCCCTGGTCGAAGAGGTGTTGCGCTGCGGCATGCAGGCCCCGTCGGCCTGCAACGAGCAGCCCTGGCAGTTCGTGGTCGTGCGCGACAAGGCCACGCTGGCCAAGGTCGGGGGCATCAACCCCTACGCCGCCTATGCGAAAAACGCCCCGGTGGCCATCCTGGTCGCCGGCGATTTCGGTCTCGACAAATGCGGCGGCTATTGGATCGAGGACACCTCGGCCTGCGCCGAGAACATGCTGCTGGCCGCCCATGCCCTGGGGCTCGGGGCGGTCTGGACGGGGATTTACCCGTTGCCCGAGCGGGTGGAGGCGTTTCGCGCCCTGCTTGGCATGCCGGAAACTGTCACGCCCATGGCGCTGCTCGTCATGGGGTACCCGGCCGAACATCCCGCGCCCCAGGACCGGTTTCGCCCGGAACGCATCCATCGCGAGAGGTGGTGAGTCCCGGCGCGTATGCCGGCATGACGTTGCAAGCCGCGGGACGCCCGGAACGCGGGCGTCCCCGACGGACAAGGAAAGAAACTGATGACAGTACTTTCGGACACGGCGCTGCGCATATTGCCCCGGATCAGCCATCCCCACGATGTGTCGGGCCTGACCGCCGACGAACGGACCGCCCTTGCCGAGGAGATCCGGCAGGTCATCATCGGCACGGTCTCCATGAACGGCGGGCATCTCGCCCCATCGCTCGGCGTCGTGGAGCTCACTCTGGCGCTGCTGTCCGTGTTCGACCCCGGCCGCGACAAGCTGGTCTGGGACGTGGGCCATCAGGCCTACGCCTACAAGCTGCTCACCGGCCGCCAGCAGGAGTTCCACACCTTGCGCACCCTCGGCGGGGTGAGCGGCTTTCCGCGTCCGGCGGAAAGCCCGTTCGACCATTTCGGCGTGGGCCATTCGAGCACGTCCATCTCCGCCGCCCTGGGCATGGCCATGGCCCGGGACCTCAAGGGCGAGACCCACGACGTGCTGGCGGTCATCGGCGACGGTTCCATGACGGCGGGCCTGGCCTATGAAGGCCTCAACCAGGCCGGCGGCTGGGGCGGGCGGCTGATCGTCGTTTTAAACGACAACGAGATGTCCATTTCCAAGAATGTGGGCGCGCTGTCGTTGTTCCTGAGCCGCAAACTCAACCAGCGCTGGGTCAAGCGGCTGAAAAAGGACATGGAGGGCTGGATCGGCTCCCTGCCCTACGGCAGCGACCTCATGAGCTACGTGCGCCGGGGCGAGGAGTCGTTCAAGAGCTTTTTCACGCCCGGCATGCTGTTCGAGGCCTTTCGTTTCAACTACCTGGGCCCCATCGACGGCCACGACATGCCACGGCTGATCGAGGTCTTCAAGGAAGTCAAGGAGATCGAGGGGCCGGTCCTCGTCCACGTGCTGACCAAGAAGGGGCGCGGCTACGCCCCGGCCGAGAACAATCCCACCTATTTCCACGGCGTGGGCTGCTTCGAGCCCGAGACCGGGCTCGTGGAAAAGCCTGGCGTGTGCCCGCCGAGCTACACGCAGGTGTTCGGCCGGGCGCTGACGGCCCTGGCCAAGGCCGACGACCGCGTCATGGCCATCACCGCGGCCATGCCCGAGGGCACGGGGCTGTCGGATTTCGCCAGGGATATGCCCGAGCGCTTCGTGGACGTGGGCATCTGCGAGCAGCACGCCGTGACCTTCGCCGCCGGCCTCGCCATGGAGGGCTTCAAGCCCGTGGTCGCGGTCTACTCGACTTTTCTCCAGCGTTCCTACGATCAGATCGTACATGACGTGTGCCTGCAAAACCTGCCCGTGACCTTCTGCCTCGACCGCGCCGGCCTGGTCGGCGAAGACGGGGCCACCCACCACGGCGCGTTCGACCTCTCCTATCTGCGCCATATCCCGAACCTCGTGGTCATGGCTCCGGGCAGCGAGGCCGAACTTCCCGCCATGCTGGCCACGGCCTTGGCCCACGGCGGCCCGGCCGCCATACGTTATCCGCGCGGGGCGGGCGAGGGCCTGCCTTTGCCCGAAAATCCCGAGCCGCTGCCGCTTGGGCGCGGGGAGCTGGTCCGGCCGGGCAAGGATGCGCTGGTCGTGGCTATCGGCAGCCGGGTCATGCCGGCCGTGGCCGCCGCCAACGAAGTCGCCGCCGCCACGGGCAAGGAGGTGGCCGTCTTCAACGCCCGCTTCGTCAAGCCCCTGCCGCGCGAGCAACTGCTGGAACTGGCCGGGGAATTCCCCTTGTGGCTGACGGCGGAGGAAAACGTCCTTTTGGGCGGCTTCGGTTCGGCCGTGCTGGAGTTGCTCGAGGACGCCGGGTCGCTCGACCGCCTGACCGTACACCGGCTGGGTTTGCCGGACGCGTTCGTGGAGCACGGCGCGCAAAAGGCGTTGCGCGCCTTGTGCGGCATCGACAAGGACGGCATCGCCAAGGCGTTGACGTCTTTGCTCGGGGCGTAGCGCACGTTTTTCGGCCGCCGCGCGCCTGTTGCGCCCCTGGACGGTCCGCAAAAGAGCGGGTATGATTTTCAACTTGCGTCCCGGACCTTGCCGTCATCGCGGGGCAATGACGCCCCCCATTCCGGGCGACGCGCGGACAAGCGGGCGCTGCAGGACTCTCTCGCCCGTCACAACCCAAGGAGACATGATGTCCACCATATCCCGTTTCATGGAAACCCACTTCCGTCACTTCAACGCCCGCGAGACCCTCGACGCCGCCAAGGCCTGGAACGAACTGCTCGGGCGCGGCGGCAAGATGTTCCTCACCATGGCCGGCGCCATGAGCACCTGCGAGCTCGGCATCTCCCTGGCCGAGATGATCCGTCAGGACAAGGTGCACGCCATCAGCTGCACCGCCGCCAACCTGGAAGAGGACCTCTTCAACCTTTTTAACCACAACGAATACAAGATGGTCCCCGAGTACCGGGACCTTTCGCCCGAGGCCGAAAAAGAGCTCTACGACGCCGGTTTCAACCGCGTCACCGACACCTGCATCCCCGAGGGCGTCATGCGCCAGGTGCAGCGCCGCATCTCCAAGCTCTGGGCCGACGCCGCCGCGGCCGGCACGCCGAAATTTCCCTACGAGTTCATGTACGCGCTGCTCGACCAGCCCGACATCGGACAGTTCTTCCAGGTGCCCCGCGAGCATTCCTGGGTGCTCGCCGCCAAGGAGAAAGGCCTGCCCATCTTCACCCCCGGCTTCGAGGACAGCACGCTCGGCAACATCTTCTGCGCCGAAATCATGATGGGCCACGTCAAGGGGCATGGCGCCGTGCGCCACGGCACCGAGCAGATGCAGATGCTTGCCAACTGGTACACCGAGCAGGCCAAGGCCAAGGTGCCGGTGGGCTTTTTCCAGATCGGCGGCGGCATTGCGGCGGATTTCCCCATCTGCGTCGTGCCCATGCTCATCCAGGACCTCCAGCGCGACGACACCCCGTTTTGGGCCTATTTCGCGCAGATCGGCGACTCCACCACGTCCTACGGCTCCTATTCGGGCGCGGTGCCCAACGAGAAGATCACCTGGGGCAAGCTCGACGTGGATACGCCGCGCTTCATGATCAATTCCGACGCCGCCATTGTCGCGCCGCTCATCTTCGGCTACGTGCTCGGCTGGTAGGAGGAAAAACAGGCGGGAAAGGCTTGGCAGAAGGCGGGGTTGGGCGTAACGTGAAATTGCGCACAAAGGCTTTCTGCCCGCGCGGGCGGGTTTTATGACAAGAGTCGGTAAACCGCCAACCTGGAGGATGCCATGAGCTACTTCACCGAAGCCGACCTCCCTGTTTCCATTGACCATGAAGAGATGGTGACCCTGGAAGACGGGACCACCATCCGTTTCGAGACCAACGGCGAGGCCAAGGATCTGTACGTGGGCGATTCCTTCACCCCGACGATCCAGTTGTTCCCGGGCTGCGACTTTTTTGTCGATTCCGGCGACAAGCACTTCAAAATTGTCGCCGAGTTCGACGACAAGGTCACGGTCTCCAAGGAATAGCCTCCCCCTGCAAAAAGGAAAGGCCGCGAGCGTCGCTTGCGGCCTTTTTTATTCGGGTCATGGCGGAACCCTCGCTGCCCCGTGCGGGGCTCGTCTTAATCCCGGTCGGCTTCCGTTTCTTCAGCCAGACTCAGATGGTCCAGGATCAGGCCGTAGAATCCAATGCCGTCGGCGGTCTGGTGCTGCCAGCCCAGATGGTTGCCGCAATGGGCGCAAACGCCCATGCGCCACTCGCCGTCGCTGCCGCCGGAGAAATCCAGGGCGAAATGGCCGACCGGCACGCAGCCCGGGGCCAGGGAAAACATGCCGATCTCCTGTTCCAGGCCGTGGGGGCCGGGCACGCGGTGGCGGTGGGAGCCGGCCACGGCGATGCGCTGGTTCGCCCGGGTCACGTCGACGCCGCACTGGGCGCAGACGAAGCGGTCGCCGAACGCCAGTTCCGTGTTGGTGAGCACGGGTTTTTCGCCAAGCCCAAGGGTTTCGCCGTCTTCTTCCNNATGGGCGGATTGGTCGTGATGAGCGTCATGTGTCTGTCCATGGGGTCCTCCCCGGCCGCGTCATGCCGTACCGCCATTGGGTATCGGTGGGAGGGGCGGCGCGGCTGCGGCTGTATCCATACTTTTTTGGTCTTGTTTCAGGTAGCCATGATCCCACCGTTGACAAGAGTGTAGCAAAATTAATGCCAGGAAATGCCCTTCTGGCCCGGGAACGTGGCCTGCCGCTGCGGAGCGGGTCGGGCGCGTCGGAGTGGACACGGCATGGTGCGGGGCGTCTGGCGCGCGAGGGGGGCGAAACCGCTTTCCCGACCGGGAGCGCGAGGCGAAGACTGCGCGCCGCAGGGCGCAACAGAAGGGGCGCAGGGGGCTGTTGCGCTGCGCCCGCAATGACGGCGCAATGCGGGCGCAGCGGGGGAACGGGGGCTAGCGGGGGTCGTTCTCGGGGCTTTCCGGCTGGGCCTTGAGCCTGTCGAGAATGAGGGTGAAAAAGCCGAGTCCCTGGGACGAGAGGTAGTACCAGCCGAGGTGCGCGCCGCAGGTGGCGCAAAACGCGGTTTGCCACACCCCGTCGTCCTCGCCGGAGAAATCGAGCTTGAAATGGCCGATGACCCGGCAGCCCGGGGCCAGGGAAAAGCAGCCGACTTCCTCTTCCACGCCGTTGCCCGCCGGGAAATAGTGGCGGTGGCGGCCGCCCACGGCGATGCGCATGATGGCCTGCGTCACTTCGACGTCGCAGGCGGCGCAGGCGATGCGATCGGCGTTTGCCAGCTCGGGGTTGTCGAAGACCGGCACGGGCTTGTGTTCAAGGATCAGGTCATCTGCCGTATTTTCGGTAAACAAGTCAGCAAAGGCGTACACGGAAGGCTCCCTGGACCGGGGGTAAGGCTGCCGGCCCATTTGTCGTTTGCATTACTGCCAAAAGATGCTATGCTACGGTGTTCGTCAAGTTAAAAAAAGCACGTTCTCTTGACGCCTTCCGTCACGAGCGGTCCGTGTCGCGCGGCCATCGCGCCGCATCCCCCCGCCGGCGCTAGCGATCCGTGCCGCTTCCCGCACCCGGCCCGGCCACGAGGCGGTCGAGGAGCAGCCCGAAAAAAGTCCCTCCCGCAGCCCGTTCGTAGCGCCAGCCCAGGTGCGCGCCGCACGCGGCGCACAACGCCACCTGCCAGCGCGTGCCCGCAAACCACGTGAACGCGTCGCTCGGCTGTCCCATGACCGCGCAGCCCGGCGCGGCCGCGAAACATCCCAAAACAAAGACCATGCCGTAAGGATTGGCGAACACGTGCCCGTGGGAGCCGGCCACGGCAATGCGCCACGCCGCGTTCGTCACCGCATGCCGGCAGGCGGCGCAGCGCAAAACCGTGTCCGGTTCGCCTTCCTGCGCCCGCGCTCCCGAGACCGGCGCCTGCCCGGGCCGCGATGTCCCGTCCGGGCCGTGCGGCACTTCGCGGCCGCGCCAGGTCGGCGGCGCGAAAAATCCCTGCCGGCTCTGATTTACATTCTCCTCGGGGTGGTTATACCTTGCCATCCAGGCCGAAAGCGCCGCGCGGCAGGTCGCCGCGCGCCAAATCCCGCGGCCCGGCAAAGCGTTTCCCATGCGCCAATACATCGGTCACCTCTCGATAAGCGATCCCCTGCATGGCTATCTGCGCGACGCCATCCTGCCCCAGATTGCCGCGCCCGAGCGCGAACCCCGTTGGCGGGTGTTTCGCGTCTCCTCCGTAAGCGACGTCTACCTCTACGAGGACAAATGGACCGGTTGCCGGGTGGTCGGCAAGTTCTACGCGCGCGCCCGGGGCCTCAACGGCAGCAACGCCCCCCAGTCCGCCCAACACGAATACGACGGCCTGGCCTCTCTGCGAAGCCTCGGCTTCGACGCGCCGCCGGACTACGTCGCCCGGCCGCTCGGCGTCAACGCGGCCCTCGGCGACCTGCTCGTCACCGAACTCGCCCCCGGCGAGCAGCTCGACGGCGTCATCGAGGACGCCCTGCGCGCCGGGCGCGGCGAACGCCTCTACCGCAAGCTCGGCGGCCTGGCCCGCTTCCTGGCCAGGCTGCACAACCGCGTCGCCGGTCCCGAGCGCGTGGATTTCACTCCGACCCAGGGCTACTTCGAGCGCGTGGTGAGTCACCTCGCCGCCCATTGCGACCTGACGCCCCGGCGCGCCGAACGCTTGATCGCCCTGGGGCACGCCTACGCCGCCAAGCCCGCCTACTGGCAGGATCTGCGCGTGCTCGTCCACGGCGACGCCACGCCATCCAACTTCCTGTTCGGCCGCGATCAGGACGTCTTCGTCATCGACCTCGAGCGCATGCACCGCGACGACCGCGTCTACGACGTGGGCCGGCTGTGCGGCGAGCTCAAGCACTGCTTCCTGCGCGCAACCGGAGACCCGGCCCGGGCCGAGCCCTACATCGGCCATTTCCTCTGGGAGTACGCCGGGCATTTTCCCGACCGGGAACCGACCTTCGCCGCGGTCACGGTCCGGTTGCCGTTCTACATGGGCCTGACCTTGTTGCGCATCGCCCGCAACACCTGGCTCGACGACGCCTACCGCCGCCGGCTCGTCCACGAGGCCAAGGCCATACTCGCCGGAGGCTTGCAATGAATGTCCGGGGCATCCTCTTCGACCTCAACGGTACGCTGATCGACATCAACACCGACGAGGGCAACGAACAGATCTACCGTTCCATCAGTCATCTGCTCAAGTATTACGGCATCCGCACCAGCCGCAACGACGTGCGCGAGGGCTACTACCAGATCCTCAAGGACCAGCGCCGCCGCAACGGGGAGACGTTCCCCGAGTTCGACGCCGTGGCCGTGTGGCGCGAGTTCGTCGCGACCCGCGCCGCGCGTTCGGGCGCGTCCATCCCGAAGAACAAGCTGGCAGTGCTGCCGCACTTCCTGGCCGAACTCTACCGGGGCATTTCGCTCAATCGCCTGGAGCTCTACGCCGACGTGCGCGAAGTCCTCGACGAACTGCGGCCGCGCTACCGCCTCGCGGCCCTCAGCGACGCCCAAAGCGCCTGGGCCGTGCCGGAAATGCGCATGGTGGGCCTTGGCGACTACTTCTTTCCCGTCGTCGTCTCCGGCGACTTCGGCTACCGCAAGCCCGACCAGCGGCTTTTCGCCACGGCGCTTCGGCGCATGCACCTGCCCGCCGACGAAGTGGTCTTCGTCGGCAATGACATGTACCGCGACATCCACGGCGCGCGCCAGGCGGGCCTGCGCACCGTTTTTTTCGCCACGGGCCAGGGCCAGCAGGCCATGGAAGGCGTCGAAGCCCACTACAACATCTACCGTTTCGCCGAACTGCGCAACGCCATTCGGTTTTTCGAGCAAGAGTAGCGGCGTGGGGCGGGAGAGGAAGGGGAAGATGCCGGCGGCCGGGGGGGACAGCGTCCCTCCCGGACCATCCCCAAGGGGGTTGCGGCGCAGGGAGGCGATGATTATGGAAGACGGCCTGGAGGATGGGGCGCGGCGATTGCTCGTCGCGCTGGCGAAGCTGCCAGAAGCGCCGTTTCCCCGGCGGGTCATGCCGGGCGAGGTGGCCGTTCGCCTGGGGTTCTCGCCGGCGCGGGCCTGGAAGCTCTTTCGGGCGCTTTTCGCCGCAGGGTACTACGAATACGACATATCGGCCTACAGCGGCCGGTTGACCGAAGCCGGCCGTGCGGCCGCAAGGAAAGAAACGACGTGAAGCTTGCGCAACATTGTCTGAGCGCCATTCCGCTGGCCGCGGCCGGCTACGTCGCCGCCGGCGGCAGCTGGGCGGGCGCGTTCGCCGCCGGGTTGTCCAGCGTGCTCATCGACCTCGACCATGTCACCGATTACGTGCTCTACAACCGCGGCTGGGGCGGCGTGCAGGATTTTTTCAAAAGCTGCGAGGAAGGCAAGCTCGACCGGCTCTACCTGGTCTTCCATTCCTTCGAGTTCGTGATTTTCCTGTGGCTGCTCGTGGGGTTCGGCATCGCCGCGCCCTGGGGCGTGGGGCTGACCATCGGCATTTCGGGCCACATGCTTCTCGACTGGGTCGGCAACCGCCACATCGTGCAGCCGTCGTTCTACTGGCTGTGGTTTCGCGCCGTAAACGGCTTCGACGGCAACCGCCTCTACCGCGTGCCCCCCGGCGCCCTCGCCACCGCCCGCGCCCGGGACTAAGCCCTCTATTTTTCCCTTTTCGGGGTGGTCCAGGAGGGGCNNCCCTCCTGGACGCCGGAGGCATTTCTTTCTCTTCTTCTCCCTCTCTCTCCCTTCCCCTTCCCCTTCCCCCATTTCCCCTAATGCCGCATCTCGCGGGCGGTGGGGCATTGGGATTTGGCCGGGGCGTGGAGGGTCAGGCGCAGGTCGTGGTCCAGGCCGAGACCGGTTGTTTCGTTTAAAAACAGCGAAGGCGAGCCGTCGAAGACGTCGAGGTCCTTGGTCCGCTCCAGGTGGTAGAGCTCGCCCCAGCTCGTGGCGTAGAGCGCGTCCACGCTGGTCGTGCGCCGCTCTTCGCGCGGGGCGAGCAGGTTGACCAGGCACAGGGCCGCGGTGATGCGCTCCCGGGAAAGCCCCAGGGACAGGGGCGGGGCGAAGGTGTCCTTGACCGGGAAGGTCTGGTGCACGGCTTCGAGCGCGGCGGCCACGTCGGGCAGGGTCAGGGGCGCGGGCAGGGTCGCGGCCATGAGGTGCATGCCCGGGTGGTAGATTTCATTGGCCACGAGCCAGGCACACAGGCGTGGCAGGGAGGCGTCCTGGCGCACGGTTTCGCGGCGGCGCGTCTTGCGGTCCGCGCCGGCGGGCTCGGCGCGCACCACGAAGCCTTTTTCGCGCGGCGCGATCTCCTCGTAGGCGAATTCCAGCGAGGCGAACAGTTCGCGCCCCGGGCGCACGAACGGCATGCGCATGATCTTGCCCACCTTGCGGCCGAAGCTCGCGGAAATGCGTCGCGAGAGCATGGTCTGGTCGCGCTCGGTCAGGCCGCCGCCGCTGGCCAGCTCCTTGCTGCGGTCTTTCAGGCGTTCGTAGGCGCGCAGGAAATAGGAGGCGATGGATTCGCCGAGCGCCTGCACCTGGGCAAAGCCGTCCTCGTCGGGTTGGCTTTCGCGTTTGGGCGGCGGCGGGCAGCCTCTGCCTGCCGGCGGGGCATAGGGAAAATAATGGTCGAGCAGGGTCTCGCCCGAGCGGCTGGCGTATTCCTCGCAGGGATCGAAGCCGGTTTTTTGTAAAAACGCCTGGCGCAACAATTCCACCGCCCCGGCCCGGCCGCTCTCCTGGTAGTGGCGCGTGACCTCGCGAAACAGCAGGGCGTAGGGGTCGCAGCGCCACAGTCCGCCCTGGTTGGCGAAGATATGCGCCTTGAGCGTGTCGCAAAGCGGCGGCGGTTCGCCGGGATGGGCGGCGTATTTTTCCAGCAGTCCGAACTTGATGATGGACTTGAAGGGGCTGGTCAAGGACTTGACGATCATCCACAGCGACGCCCCGAAGTATTCGTCCCCGGCGATGGGCTGCAGGCAGCCGAAATCCAGGCAGTCGGCCGCGGCTTCGGGCGCGACGCGGGCCATGGCCGCAAGCGCCTTGGCGTAGCCTTCCTGGGCGATGCCGGGCGCGACGCACCACCAGGCGGGCTTTTTCCCGCCGACGACCAGGGCCGTGCGGTAGAATTCCTCCTTGAGCAGCCTCCCCTGGGCCGAGCCGTAACCTTCGTCCTCGGAGTAGCCGAAGACATTGTCGCGCACGTCCTGCACGCTCATGCAGAAAAAATGGATTTCGAGCCCCGCCTCGCGCATGGCGGCGCGGCTGGCGGCCTCGAGCTTGGCGGCGAAGGCTTCCTTGCCGGGATGGCGCTCCCAGCCGGGGCCCAGGCAGACCCATACGTCGAGGTCGGATTCCGCGCCCTGGGCCACGGTGCCCACGCTGCCGATGGTGTACACCGCTTCCACGGGCAGGGGGTCTTGCGCGGCGTCCGCCAAGGCGGCCATGGGCCGGCGGAAGTGGCGTTCGAGCAGCCGCATGGTCGGCAGGTCCGGGTAAAAACCCGCCACGCGGCCGGCCGGCGCGGGGGAGGGCTCGTCCGCGGCGTCGCGGGAGAAGCCGGCCTCGATCAGCCCTGGGAGCATGTCCAGGAAGGCCGCGCCTGCTTCGCCCAGCCGCCTGCGCGCCCAGGCC
>DQED01000014.1 GCA_003525525.1 Desulfovibrio sp. | reverse complement strand
CGCTGCCCTTGGCGCGGCGCTCGGCGCGTTTTGCCGCGCGCGCGCCGGGGAGTTGCTGCGCCCGGCCCTGGACGCGGTCTCGCGCGAGACCGGGCTCGCCTATGCGGGGCTCTCCATCCGCGCCCAGCGCACCCGCTGGGGCAGCTGCACGGCCAGGGGGCGCGTGAGCCTCAACTACACCATCGCGTTCTTGCCCTGGGAGCTGTGCCGGCTGGTGATGATCCACGAGCTGTGCCACACGGTGGAGCTCAACCACTCGCCCCGCTTCTGGGCCGTCGTGGAGAAATACGTTCCGGGTTGCCGCGAGATGGACGCGCGGCTCAACAGCGCGCGACACTACCTGCCGCTGTGGCTCGACGCCGGCGCTACGGCCGCTCGACCGTGACCTCGTCGAGGGCTTCGCAGGCGAAGTAGAAAACCGAAATCGCCTCCTCCACGCCGCGCACGACCACGAGCCGCCCGAGCGGCCCGTCGTCGGCAAGCGCGAGCAGCGCCTCGCACACGGCCGCGGCCTCTTCCGGGGAGCAGGCCTCGCACGCGACCTCGAACCGCAACGACTCCGGCCCGGGCAAAAGCTCCAGGCGCGACACGTCGAGCCCGGCCAGGGCTCCGCCAAGGGCCTCGCCCGCCTCGGACTCGATCTCCCCCACCCGCTCGTAGGAGTACTCTTCGGGATAGCGTATTTCGCCGAGCAACCGGCAGGGTGCGTCGTCCATGGCGGACTTGCCTCCTCATTTATGCTTTTTTTGCCAAATATCACGGCCGAAAGCCCCCGGCAACGCGCCTGCGGGCTTGTGCCGCGCCGCCTGGGACGGTAGGACACACGGAGCGCCACATCTGGAGGAGACATGGGAGCCAGGAGAAGACGGGGGAAATCCCCCAAGGGACAGGGCGCGACCCTCGACGCGGCCGTCGTGCTGCGCATTTTTCGCGAAAGCGGCAAACCGTTGTCCGACAAGGAGGTGGCGCGCGGCCTCAAGGGAATTGTCTTCAAATTCCACGACCTGCGCCATCTGCTCGAAGACCTGCGCGAAGCCGGCAAACTCATCCGCGTCCAGAAGGGCTGGGGACTCGTGGAGAGCATGCGCCTCGTCACGGGCGTGCTCGAAATCAGCCGCTCGGGCGTGGGCTACGTCATCCCCGACGACAAGCGCCGCAAGGACATCTTCATCCACCCCAAGGACATCGGGAACGCCTGGCACGGCGACCGCGTGGCCGTCGCCGTCACCCGCGAGCGCAAGGACAAGAACCACGAAGGCCGCGTGGCCCGCGTCATCGAGCGCGGCGTATCGCAGCTGCCCTGCCGGGTGGTCAAGCGCCTGGCCGTGGACCTGTTCCTGTGCCGCCCCACGGACAGCCGCCACACCATGAGCTTCATGGTGGACTACCTGCCCCCGAACCCTGGCGACCCCGAACCCGTCCCCGACGACATCATGAATGTCGGCGTCGGCGAGGAGATCGAATACAGGCTCTATTCCGGCAAGGGCCTGGAGCTGCTCGGCGCCCAGGGCGACGTGGCCGTGCAGGAACGGCTGGTCAAGCTCAACCACGCCATCCCCGGCCCCTTCCCGGCCCAAGCCCTGGCCGAGGCCGAAGCGCTGCCCGACGTGCCGGCCGAGGCCGACTTCGCCGGCAGGAAGGATCTGCGCGACATCCCCTTCGTCACCATCGACGGAGCCAAGGCGCGGGATTTCGACGACGCCATTTACGTGAAAAAACGCGGCCGGGCCTACACGCTGTGGGTGGCCATCGCCGACGTCTCCCACTACGTGCCCGAAGGCAGCGCCCTGGACGCCGAGGCCCTGGAGCGCGGCAATTCCTACTATTTCCCCCAGTCCGTGGAGCCGATGCTGCCCGAGCGCATCTCCAACGGCCTGTGCAGCCTCAACCCCAATGTGCCCCGCCTGGCCATGGTCGCGGAAATCGACTTCACGGCCAAGGGCCTGCCCGGGCGCACGGACTTCTACCCCGCGGTCATCGAATCCAAGGCGCGCCTCACCTACGCCCAGGTCAACCGGGCCTTGCTGCTCGGCGACGAGCAGGAGCGCCAGAACATCGCCGCGGTGCTGCCCATGCTGACCACGGCCGAAACCCTGGCCCGGGCCATCCACGACGTGCGCAGCGCGCGCGGCAGCCTCGACTTCGACCTGCCCGAACCGGAAATCCTGTTCAATTTCCAGGGCGAGACCCAGGACATCCGGCCCAAGGTACGCCATTTCGGCCACCAGATCGTGGAGGAGTTCATGGTCGCGGCCAACGAGGCCGTGGCGCGGTTTCTGACCGAAAAGGGCGCGCCCGTGCTCTACCGCGTCCATCCCGAGTCCGACCCGACCAAGGTCGAGGCCCTGTTCAAGCTCCTGGCCACCACCGACCTGGCCATGAAACTGCCGCCTTCCCCCGGACCGGGCGACCTGCCCATGGTCCTGCGCGAGGCCTCCGGCTCGGACCTCGACTTCCTGGTCAGCCGGCTGGCCCTGCGCACCATGATGCAGGCCTCCTATTCGCCCAAGCTCGACGGCCACTTCGGTCTGGCCTCGACCTGCTACTGCCATTTCACCTCGCCGATCCGCCGCTACGCCGACCTCGTGGTCCACCGCTCGCTCAAGCACGTCTTCGCGGGCAAGCCCGTATCGGAAAAGCGCGCGGCGCGGCTCGCCAAGGTGGCCGAGCACATCAGCCGCCGCGAACGCGTGGCCATGGAGGCCGAACGCGAGATCCTCAAGCGCGTCACCGTGCATTTCCTGTCCGACAAGGTCGGCCGGCGCTTCACCGGGGTCATCGGCTCCATCGCCGATTTCGGCTTCTGGGTGGAGCTCAAGGAGGTCATGGCCGAGGGCATGGTGCGCCTGTCGTCGCTGTCCGACGACTACTACACCTATTTCCCCGAGCGCCACGAACTGATCGGCGAGCGCACCGGGCGGCGCTTCCGCCTGGGCCAGCCCGTGGAAGTGGAGCTCACCAACGTGGACATGGGCCGCCTCTCCGTGGACCTCGGGCTCGTGGAGGGCGGCGAAGCGCCGCTGGCCCTGCCCACGCCCAAACGCAAGTCGTCGCGGCGGCGCAGGAAATGAAGCGGGGCTCCGGGCGAAACGGGGCGTACGCCGCCCTGGCGGCATTGTGGCTGTGCGTGGCCGCCGCCGCGGCGGCAAGCGACTGGCCCACGCCCGAAAAGCTCGCCGAGGACCGGCTGCGCCTGGCCCTTTTGTGGGCCAACGCCCTGGACAAGGACCTGCGGCCCTACGACACCCCCATCGGCCCGGACCCGGACGCCCAGTACCAGGAACTCGTGGCCGACTACACGGCCCGCTTCGGCGACCGCTTCGACATCGGCTTCGTGGCGCGGCGCCACGCCGACGCCATGGCCGGCATGCGGCGGGAGCGCATCGGGATCGTCGCCTTCGCCCTGGCGTCCACGGCCGCGGTCTGGGGCCTTCTGGCCACGATCCGCACCCTTCTCGCCCCTCGCCGCGCCGCATCGGAGGAAGCATGAGCAAGCCCGCCGCAGTCCGTGGAACGCTCT
>DQED01000196.1:2685-2864 GCA_003525525.1 Desulfovibrio sp. | reverse complement strand
GGGGGCTTCGGCCTGCGCCACGGGCTCCTGCGCGACCGGAGCCTCGGGCTCCTCGGTCGCGGCCGGCTCGGGTTCCGGCGTCTCTTCCTGCACGGCCGGGCGTATCACCCGGGCGGTCTCCAGGATGACGGGCCGGGCCGGTTTGGGCTCGCGCGCGGCCGGCTCTTCTTCCTTTTCCT
>DQED01000196.1:0-2642 GCA_003525525.1 Desulfovibrio sp. | reverse complement strand
TTCGCCCTTGAGGGCCTCATCCACCTCGTCCTCGGGCTCTTCCGCCACGGGCGCGGTCGCCGTCACGGGCTCGGGAGCCGGCGTCGGCTCGGGCGCGGCTTCGGGGGGCGCGGGCGTGGCCGCAGGCGCAGGGGCGGTCTTGCGCCGGCGGACGATGACGCCGGGCTGGACTTCGGTGTCGATGATCTGCGTGCGGCCGGTCTGGCTTTCGCGTACGCGGGCGCGCACCTGTGCCGCTTCCTCGTCGGAGAGGGTGCCCATCTGGCTTTTGACCTGGATGCCGAGTTCCCGCAGGACGTGCAGCAACTCCTTCTGGCCGATGCCCAGATCCTTGGCAATGTCCTTGATTCTGATTTTATTCACCTTGACCCCCCCTCCGGCGCCTGGGCCGCACGGAGTATTTCGAAAATTTCTCGGCGCATTCGGGGTTGGCGCAGAGATAGTGCCCCCGTCCGGGCAACACGGCCCTGGGATCGGGCACCAAACCCGCGCCTTCGGCGAGCACGTGCCGGCGCAGGCTGCTTTTGGGAAACCGGCCCCGGCACACCACGCACATGCGCGCGGGCGAGGCGGGACGTTCTCCCGAGTCGGTTCGCTGCATCAGGCCTTGTCCGTCTCCGGTTCGCCGGATTCGTCGGGTTCAGCGTCCTGCGCCGTTTCGCCCGCGGCGTCGTCCGCGGCGTCGGCGTCGACGGCGGCGGCTTCGCCCTGGGCGGTCTCGACTTCGTCCGCGTCGGCTTCGTCCGTTTCACCGTCTTCGTCCGCGTCGGCCGCGGCGGTGGCGCCCATGAGCTTGAGCGCCGCGCGCAGGTCGTCGCGCTTGGACGGCGTCATGCCGGCGATGGCGTCGATGGCGTCGTCGGGCGCGCCGGCCAGCTGCTCCATGGTCTCGAAGCCCGCGGCCAGGATGTTGTCCACGGGAATTTCGGCGACGCTGGCCAGCTGCTCCAGGAACTTCTTGGAGGCGTTGGCCTCGCGGAAGCGGGATTCGGTGAAGATGTCGATCTTCCAGCCGAGGAGCTTGGCCGCGAGCTTCACGTTCTGGCCCTTGCGGCCGATGGCCAGGTTGAGCTGGTCGTCGGAGACCACCACTTCCAGGGCCTTTTCGTCCTCGTCCACGGAAATGCGGGTGACGCGGGCCGGGGACAGGGCGTTGGCGGCGTAGGAGGCGATCTCGGGGTTCCAGACCACGATGTCGATGCGNNTGCACGATGTTCTGGATGCGCGAGCCGCGGATGCCCACGCACGCGCCCACGGGGTCGACGTCGCGGTCCTTGCTGATCACGGCGACCTTGGCGCGGGAGCCGGGGTCGCGGGCCACGGCCACGATCTTGACCGTGCCGTCGGAGACCTCGGGCACCTCGCGGGCGAAAAGCGCCTTCATGTAGTCGCCGTGGGTGCGCGAGACGATGATCTGCGGGCCGCGGCCGGAGGGCAGAACCTCGATGATGTAGGCCTGCACGCGGTCGCCGCGCTTGTAGCGCTCGCGGGGGATCTGCTCTTCCTTGGGCAACAGCGCCTCGGTGCGGCCGAGGTTGATGATCCAGCCGGTGCGGTCGCGGCGCTGGATGATGCCGGAAATGATCTCGCCCTTGCGGTCCTTGTATTCCTCGTAGATGATCTCCTGCTCGGCGTCGCGCATGCGCTGGATGATCACCTGCTTGGCGGACTGGGCGGCGATGCGCCCGAGGTTTTCCACGGTGAGCTTGAAGCCCATCTCGTCGTCGAGCACGACGTTGGGGTCGATGGCGCGGGCGTCGGACAGGCAGATCTCCGCCGCGGGGTCGGCCACGTCGTCGTCCTCCACCACGACCTTGAACTGGTAGACCTCGATTTCCCCCTGCTCGTCGTTATAGCTGACTTCGACGTCGAG
Source organism: Desulfovibrio sp. (assembly GCA_003525525.1). Taxonomy (GTDB): domain Bacteria; phylum Desulfobacterota; class Desulfovibrionia; order Desulfovibrionales; family Desulfovibrionaceae; genus Solidesulfovibrio. The sequence continues at coordinate 769 of DQED01000196.1, read as the reverse complement.
GTTCTCGCCGTACTTGCGGATCACCGAGGAACGGACGGCTTCCTCCAGGGTGTCGACCAGCAGGTCGCGGTCGATGCCGCGGTCCTTGCTGATCTGGTCGATGGCTTTCTTCAGTTCCGTCATGGCGTTTCCTCCGGGGTCCCGGACGACGGGTCGTCGGCCCCTTCTGCGGCAATGGCGTCAAAGGCATGGATGAGGCGGATGCGTTCCGCCTCGTCGAAGTCGAAGGCAAGTGAAAAAGCCTTGGGGCCGGGATCGACGGTCGCGGTCAGGCGGGAACCGTCCACGGCGTCGAGGACGCCCTTGAAGCGCTTGCGCCCCTCGCGCGGGGCCACAAGCCGGAATTCGATCGCCCGGCCGCAGTAGTCCGCAAGCTGCGCGGCGGTGAAAAAGCGGCGGTCGAGCCCGGGCGAGGAGACTTCCAGCACGTACGCGCCGGGGATCATGTCTTCCATTTCAAGCAGCGCGCCCAGGTGGCGGCTGACCTTGGCGCATTCGTCGATGGTCACGCCCTTGCGCTGCGGCGTGCGCGGCGTCTCCGGGGCGAGGTCGATGTAAAGGCGCACAAGCTGGCGGTGTCCCGACGCACCGAGTTCGATCCCCCACAGGGTAAGCCCCATGGAGGCGAGGTAGGGGGAGATCAGCTCCCGGATTTTGTCCGGCACGGCGTTTGTTCGCTGCATGGCGTCCTTTGTCAGCAAAAAAAAAGTGGACCGATCGTCAGGCCCACCTCGTCACGACAACCGTTCGGTTGGGAGACTCAGGTTTG
>DQED01000243.1:4093-4298 GCA_003525525.1 Desulfovibrio sp. | reverse complement strand
CGCGGAAACCGCCCTGGCGGGGACGGTCGCCGTAACCGCCGGGGCGGCTTCCGCGCATGGGCCGGCGGGCCGGGGCGTACGTGCGGCGGAACTCGTCGGGATCGGGCTCGAAGCCTTCCACCTCGCGGCGCGGCAGGGGCTTTTTCATGTGCGCTTCGATGGCGCGCACCATGCCCATGTCCTCGCCGGTGACGAAGGTGTGGGC
>DQED01000243.1:1408-4058 GCA_003525525.1 Desulfovibrio sp. | reverse complement strand
CCTCGGCCGTGTCCGGGATGTCGAAGTTGATGACGTGGGCCACCTGGGACACGTCGATGCCGCGCGCGGCGATGTCCGTGGCCACGAGCACCTGGAAGGCCCCGCGCCGGAAGCCGTCCATGGCGATCTGGCGCTGGCGCTGGGACAGGTTGCCCTGCAGGCAGGTGGCCTTGTGCCCGGCGCGGCAGAGCTGCTGGGCGAGGTTTTTCGCCCGGTGCTTGGTGCGGGTGAAGACGATGACCGAATCCTTGCCGGCCTCGCCGAGCAGGTGCAGCAGCAGCGGGGCTTTCTGGTGGGCGGACACGGGGTAGATGGCGTGTTCCACCGTGGAGGGCGGAGCCAGGTGGCCGATGCGCACCGTGATCGGGTCGGTCAGGGTCTCGCGGGCGAGACCGGCGATGGCCGGGGGCATGGTGGCCGAGAAAAGGAGCGTCTGGCGCTTTTCGGGCAGGGCCGAGAGGATGCGCTTGAGATCGGGCAAAAAGCCCATGTCGAACATGTGGTCGGCCTCGTCGAGGACCAGCGTCTCCAGGGCGTCGAAGCGGATGTTGCCCTGGTTCATGTGGTCAAGCAGGCGTCCGGGGCAGGCCACGACGATGTCCACGCCCTGGCGCAGGGCGCGCACTTGCGGGAACATGCCGACGCCGCCGTAGATGACTGCGGCGCGCAGGCGCGTGCCCCGGCCGAGGTCCACGCCGGCCTGGTAGATCTGTTCGGCCAGTTCGCGGGTGGGGGCGAGGATGAGCGCGCGCACGCCGCGTTTTTCGGGCTTGGTGGTCATCAGGCGGTGGATGATGGGCAAAAGGAACGCGGCGGTCTTGCCGGTGCCGGTCTGGGCCAGGCCCATGATGTCGTGCCCTTCGGCCACGTGGGGGATGGCTTCGGCCTGGATGGGCGTGGGGGTTTCGTAGCCGATGCGCGCGATGTTGGCGCAAATCGTCGGATGCAGGCAAAAAGAATCGAAGCTCAAAAGGATATCCTTTGGCAATAGCGTGTAGCCGCGCCAAATATGTCGCGCGGCGGCGATCATGGAATCGAGAAACGGGGGCTGCGGGCCGCGTCAGGATCGGAAGATCGGGGCCAACGGCAGGCGGCCGGGGGGAGCGTCCGTGAATGGGGCGATGGGGTTGCAGCGTGTTCGCATCGCCAGAGACATCACCTCTGGGCCGGGTAGTGCCAAAAAGGAAGAATACGGGCTTTTCGGATATTGTCAACAGGTGTGGTCGGAAACGCCCTTGGTTTTTCCGCCCGGGCGCGATAGGAGGCGCAAACCCGAGGATTTCCCATGACCGATCAGAAAAGGGCCACGCGCTACGGGCTGGCCACCGTGGCCATGTGGTCCACGGTGGCTTCGGCCTTCAAGCTGTCGCTGGCGCACCTGACGCCGTTGCAGCTGCTTTTCTACGCCAGCCTTTCGTCGTGCTGCGTCCTTGGGCTCGTGCTCGCCGCCAGGGGGCGGCTCGGCGAGGTGGCGGCGCTTTCCCGCGCGCAGTGGAAGCGCTCGTTTTTGCTCGGCGCGCTCAATCCCTTCCTCTATTACACGATCCTGTTCGCGGCCTACGACCTGCTGCCGGCCCAGGAGGCGCAACCGCTCAACTACACCTGGGCCATCACGCTGTCGCTTTTAGCCGTGCCGCTGCTCGGCCAGAAGCTGCGGGCGCGCGACCTCGCCGCGCTGGTGGTGAGCTACTGCGGCGTGGTGGTCATCGCCACGCACGGCGACGTGTTCGGCATGCGATTCGCGAGCCCGTCCGGCGTCGCGCTGGCGCTCGTCTCCACGGTGGTCTGGGCGCTGTACTGGATTTGCGGCGCCAGGGACGACCGCGACCCCGTCGTCGGGCTCTTGGCAAATTTCCTGTGCAGCCTGCCGCTGACGCTTCTCGCCGTCTTGTGCTTTTCCGATCCCTGGCCGGGGTCGCTGGCCGGCCTTGCCGGCGCGGCCTACGTCGGCGTCTTCGAGATGGGGCTCGCCTTCGTCACGTGGCTGACGGCGCTCAAATGCGCGGCCAACGCCGCCCGCGTGGCGAACCTCATCTTCCTTTCGCCGTTTCTCTCGCTGGCGCTGATCCACTTTCTGGTGGGCGAGGCGATCCTGCCCGCGACCGTGGTCGGGCTGGCGCTGATCCTGGCGGGGCTGGGGGTGCAGCGGATGGGCAAATGAGCCTACTGCAACACCACCCACTGCTCGCCGACTTTCTTCAGCCTGAGCGTCGTCTGTTTGGCCCCGCCGACCGAGAGCGGGCCGACGTGGGCGGCGGAGACGATGGTCACCGTGGCCTCGTAGACGCCGTTTTCGCGCTTCTCGATCTTGTCCAGCTGGAATTTCTCGATCTGCACCGCGTTGCCGAAAAGCCCCATGATGTCGTTGCGGGCCAGGGCCTCGCGGTACGCCGTCTCCACCTGCGCCTCGTTCGGTCCCCGGGAACAGCCGGCCACGGCCAACATGCATGCGAACAACAACAATGCGCCGAATTTTTGCATGATCCGCTCCATATGGCGAGAGGCCCCGCTTTTCGACTATTGGGGCAGGCGGCGCGGAAAAGTCAATGACAAACCGGAAAGGAAGGCTGGGCGCGGCATGCGCCGAGGGCGGGCGGGAAAGGCGGCGGAACCGCAAAACGGCGGCCTCCCCTTTCGGGAGGTCCAGGAG
>DQED01000243.1:0-1403 GCA_003525525.1 Desulfovibrio sp. | reverse complement strand
CTCCTGGCCGCCGGAGGCGTCTTTTCTTCGCCTCCCCTAGTCAAACCATTCGTCGTCCTCGTCTATCGGCGTAAATCCCCTGCGGATCGTGTTTTCCGTGACCACGCGCGGGTCGAGGAACTGGAGCAGGTAGTCCGGGCCGCCGGATTTCGAGCCCACGCCCGACATCTTGGAGCCGCCGAAGGGCTGGCGGCCGACCATGGCCCCGACGCAGTTGCGGTTGAGGTAGAGGTTGCCCACGCGGAATTCCCTGCGCGCCTTTTCCAGGTGGCGCGGGCTGCGCGAGTAGACGCCGCCCGTCAGCGCGAAGCGCGTGCTCATGGCCCAGGCGAGGGCCTCGTCGAAGTTCGCGGCCTTCATGACGGCAAGGATCGGGCCGAAGACCTCTTCCTGGGCGAGCCGGTGTTCGGGCCGGATGCCGGCAACGACCACCAGCGGCGCATAGCAGCCCTGGCCCGTGGCCTGGCGTTCCACGAGCACCTGGCCTTCCTGGCGGGCGATTTCGAGGTATTCCTCCACCTTGGCCTGCTGCGAGGGATCGACCACCGGGCCCATGGCGTTTTCCGGCTCCTCGGCCGGACCGATCTTGAGGGACTGGCAGGCTTCGGTGAGGCGCGCGATGAACTTGTCGTAGATGGAATCGACCACGATGACCCGCGAGCAGGCCGAGCACTTCTGGCCCTGGAAGCCGAAGGCCGAGTACACGACGCCGAGGATCGCCTCGTCGAGGTCCGCGTCGTCGTCCACGATGATGGCGTTCTTGCCGCCCATCTCGGCGATGACCTTCTTGCAGTAGGCCTGGCCGGGATGCACCGTGGCCGCCTTTTCCTGGATGCGCAGGCCCGTCTCCATGGAGCCGGTGAAGGCGATGGTGCTCACTTTCGGATGTGCGACCAGATGGTCGCCCATGACCGAGCCGCGGCCCGGGCAGTAGTTGAACACGCCGTCCGGCAGGCCCGCTTCCTTGAAGATGTCCGCCATGCCGTAGCCGGTAAGCGAGGACAGGCCCGAGGGCTTGTACACGACCGTGTTGCCCGTGACGATGGCCGCGGACGTCATGCCCACGGAAATGGCCAGCGGGAAGTTCCAGGGCGCGATGACCGCGCACACGCCTTTGGGCTCGTAGAAGAGGTGGTTCTTCTCGCCGGGTTCGCGGCCCATGCGGCGCGGCGCGCCCAGGCGCACGGCCTCGCGGGCGTAGAACTCCAGAAAGTCGATGGCCTCGCCCACGTCGTTGTAGGCCTGGTCCCACTGCTTGCCGACCTCGAGCACCTGCGTCGCGGAAAGGGCCACGATGTCGCGCCGGGCGATGGCCGCGGCCCTAAGCAGCACGTCGGCGCGCTCGCGGGGCGTCTTGTCGCGCCAGGCGGCAAAGGCTTTCTCGGCGGCGTCGATGGCCGCGT
>DQED01000259.1 GCA_003525525.1 Desulfovibrio sp. | reverse complement strand
TCCTTTCGCGGCGCGGCCTTCGGCTCGCCCCCGGGGAGCCTGCCCACGGGCGAATACCTCTACACCCACCGCGGCCGGCGCTATTTCCGCCGCGCCGACGAAAAGCTGCGCCTTGGCGACATTCCCCTTTCGAGCGTGCTCTACGCCTACGACGACGACCGCCTCGCCGGCGTCACCCTGGTCATCGCGCCTTCGGGGGAGACGCCGCAGCAGGACTGCGACCGGGTGCTCGCGGCCTACGCGACCAAATACGGCCCGCCCACGCAGCGGCCGGCAGAAGACGGCGGCAGCATCCGCCTGTGGACCTGGCCGGGGCTGTCCATCGCCCTGGTGACGCCCAAGATCGGGCCCTTGGAGGTGCATTACGTGGATTCCTCGCTGCTGCGCCGGCGCGAGGCCCACATCGCGGGCAAGGCCCTCGACGCCCTGGACCGCAAAATTTTCGCCCCGCCCGAAGCCGGAGGCTCCCGCATCGAACGCCCAAACGGACAGGAGTAACCAGATGGACCGCGCCCTTTGCATCCACGGCCATTTCTACCAGCCCCCCCGCGAAGACCCCTGGCTGGGGCACATCCTGCCCGAGGGCAGCGCCGCGCCCAGCCGGCATTGGAACGAGCGCATCAGCCGCGAATCCTACACGCCCATGGCCCGGGCCAGGCGCATGGATGGCGCGGGCCGCATCAGCGAACTGCTCAACTGCTACGAATGGATGAGCTTCAACGTCGGGCCGACGCTTCTGTCCTGGATGGCCCGCTCCGCGCCGGAAACCTACGCGCGCATCCTGGAGGCCGACGCGGCCAGCCGCAAGCGCCTGGGCCACGGCAACGCCCTGGCGCAGGTCTACCACCACGTCATCATGCCGCTGGCCTCGCCGCTCGACAAGGAACTGGAGGTCGCCTGGGCCGTGGCCGACTTCACGGCCCGCTTCGGCCGCGCGCCGGAAGGCATGTGGCTGGCCGAGACCGCCGTGGACACGCAGACGCTCGAAACGCTCGCCGCGGCCGGCATCCGCTTCACCATCCTGGCCCCGTCCCAGGCCGAGGCCGTCAGCGACGACGGCGGGCGCTGGCAGGGGGTGGACGCCGGGAGCATCGACATCCGCCGGCCCTACAAGGTGGCGCTGCCGTCCGGGAAGCCCATGGCCGTTTTTTTCTACCACGGCCCCCTGTCCCAGGCCGTGGCCTTCGAGCGCCTGCTCGCCGACGGCGAACAGTTCTTCCGCCGCCTCTCCGGAGCGGCCGGCGAGGGCCTGCTGTCGCTGGCCACGGACGGCGAGACCTACGGCCACCATTTCAAGTTCGGCGAGATGGCCCTGGCCTACGTGCTGGATCAGGCGCGAAACGGCCGCGACGGCCTGACGCTCACCAACTACGCCGCCTTTCTCGAGGCCGATCCGCCCAAGCGCTTCGTGCGCATCCGCGAGGCCTCGGCCTGGAGCTGCGCCCACGGCGTGGAGCGCTGGCGCTCGGACTGCGGCTGCACCACGGGCGGGCATCCGGGCTACAACCAGAAATGGCGCGCACCGCTGCGCAATGCCCTGAACCTGCTCAAATCCCGCCTGGACGCCCACTTCTTCGCCACAGGCGAACCGCTTTTCGCCAACCCCCGCCAGGCGCTGGTCGCCTACGGCGAGGTCATGGCCGGCAGCCTCACGCCCGAGGCCTACGCCGTGGCCCATTTCGCGCCGGGAATCACCGCCGCCGGCAAGGGCACGGCCTGGAAGCTCCTGTCCATGCAGGCCTGGGGACTTTCCTCCTTTGCCAGCTGCGCCTGGTTCTTCGACGAGATTTCGCGCCTGGAGCCGGTCAACGGCCTGACCTTCGCCTGCCGCGCCATGGAGCTCGCCCGGGCCACGGGCATGGCCGATCCCGAACCCGAGGTCACGGCCGTGTTGGCCGAGGCGCGCTCCAACGATCCCGAGATGGGCACCGGCCGCGACATCTGGGACAACCTCGTGCGCCCGCGCCGCGAAACCCCGAAATCCCTCGTCTCCCAGGCCCTGCTCCAACTGACGCTCGAGCGGCGCTTGCCCGCCGCAGGCGAAGCCGCGTCCGCCGTCTGGCCCGGGGTGACGGTTTCCGTGCGCCTGGACGATCCCGAGGACGACGCCCGCCCCGGCACGGCGCGCATCCGCTACAGCCTGGAAACCGCCGTGGAGGAGCTGGCCATCCGCTACCGCCCGTCGCCGAGCGCCGATCCCTTCGACGGCTGCGTGTCCCTGACCCCGGCAAGCGGCGCGGAGGAAGGGTTCTGCCTGCGCGACGTGGGCCTGCCCGTCAACAAACGCCAGTCCCTGGCCGACGCCTTCGCCCGCCACACCGAGGAGACGGCGTTCGCCGCCATGCTCGCCCAGGCGGCCACGGCGCGAAAGCTGGTCACGGAGTTGCAGGAGGCGCAACACACGATCAATCTCGCGCCCCTGTGGCTGCCCCTGTGGGCGGGGCTTGTCTGGCACGACGTGTTCGACCTGCCGCTTGCTCCCAAGCGTGCGGCGTTGCTGCACCTTTTCCTGCTCGAAGCCGGCAAGGACTCGCCGGTCAAGGCGGCGCTGGAGGCGCGCCTTGCCGCCGAGACCGCGCGCCGCGTGGCCGAGCCGGACCCGGACTGGCAGCAGCTTGCGCGCCTTGTGCAGCGTGCCGTGGACCTGGAGCTGCACCCCGACTGGTGGGCGGCGCAAAACGCCCTGTGGGAGCGCCGCCCCTTCGCCGGCGGCACGGCCACCCTGGCCAAGGCGCTCGGATTTGCGGTGTAGGGAGAAAAGAAGGAAAGACGCCTCCGGCGGCCGGGGGGCATGATGCCCCCCGGACCCCCTCGCTGGTGGGGCCGTTTCGGGGCGGTGAAAACGCCGCCCCGAAACGGCCCCACGGCCAATTTTGAAGTGATGATTTGGAGTGATGATGCGCGAGGTTGACGGCTGGATCGAATTGACGGCGCTCAATTCCTATCGCGTGGAAGCCTATGCGGCCTGCTGCCTGTTCCCGCGCAATGTGCAGGAATTGCGGGAGGCGCTGCGGCCGCAGCCGGGGCAGGCCGTGCACCTGCTCGGGCATGGCTGCAACGTGATCCTGGCGCGGCAGTTCTACGACGCGTCGCACCGGTTCGTGTGCACGCGGCAGCTGGAGACGGGCATCGCGGTCGATGGCAACGAGGTGTGCGCCGGTGCCGGGGCGCGCCTGCGCGATCTCTGCCGCGTCGCGGCCAGGGCCGGACTTTCGAGGCTCGAACGGCTGTGGGACATTCCGGGCAGCGTCGGCGGCGCGACGTACATGAACGCCGGGGCCTACGGCGCGTCGTTTTACGACGCGGTCGCGGACGTGACCGTCTACGAACCCGGCATGGACGCGGTGCGCACGCTTCCCCGCGAGGCCTGCCAGCCGGCCTACCGCCTCACGGCGTTCCAGGGCGGGGACGCGGTGATCGTCGCCGTGCGGCTGCGCCTGAGTCCTGCCGCTCCGGCGACCATCCTTGCCGAGATGGGCCGCATCGGCAAGCTGCGCCGCTCGAAACTTCCATACGACAAGCCGAGCGCCGGCAGCGTCTTCCGCCGCCCCGAGGGCGCGCCCCCGGTCGGCGTCATCATGGAAGAGGCGGGGCTCAAGGGATTGCGCATCGGCGGCGCGCAAATCTCCCCCCGCCACGCCGGTATCATCGTCAATGCCGGCGGCGCGACGGGCGCGGATATCCTGGCGGTCGTCGCGGTCATGCAGAAGGCGGCATGGGAGCGGTATGGGGTGGAACTGCGGCTGGAGCAAGTCCCCATCGCGTAGAGGTTCAGGCTGCGCGCGACACCCTGCCCTTCATGCCGTAGGCGACGAGGCCGAGCAGCAGAAACAGGCTGCATCCCGCCGCGATCAAGCCGATGCGCAGCGACCGCGGCGCATAGTCCAGCAGCAGCCTGCCGCTTTGTCCCGGCGGAATGACCACGGCGGGCAGCAGCATATCGGCGTGCACCAGGGGCAATTCCCTGTCGTCGAGAAACACCCGGTACCCGGGGTACCAGGCACGCTTGAACACGATCAGTCCCGGCGTCTCCTGCGAGGCATTCGCGATATCGGCGGCAAGGGAATTCCGTTTCGCCACGAGATGATCGATGGAGACGGGCGAGAACGCCGCGTCCCGGGAAGGCTGACCGCCGTCCGCGTCGAGCAGCACATGCCGGCGCGCGCCATCGCTTTTCTCGCGCAGCGCCCGCACCACGTCCGCGTCGGATTTCTCGTACGTGGCGAGCAACACGGACTCGATATGCATGTCGTTGCGCCGCGCCCTGTGCAGGATCACGCCGCCCGGCCCCTCGTTCACGACATTCCACCCTTCCTTGACCGCCTGCCCTGCCCGTTCCCGCTGACTGAACCCGAGCACGACGCCGTCGATCCCGAGCAGATCGAACATGCCCCCCGTGGCGAAGGCATGCTTGCATGTGGCGTCCAGAACCGCCGGCTTCATGGAACTAGAATATTCAAATCCGAACAGCTGAAAAAACGTGTTCAGCATCATAGGAGAATAACCGGTAACGCAATGCACTTTCACAAGCATTGGCGTATTCCCTGGCAAAATCGTATCCGCGGAAGCATGCGAAAAAAAATCATCGCGGGTAAATAAATTCATATAGCGTATATTATCAGAAAAATGCAATTTTTCATTATGCAAATCATCAAGAACACGCCACTTCGCAAGAATGCTTGGATTAAGTGGGAGGATATTGATAAATCCAAAAGACGCAATTGTAACAACAACGGGAACCGACTTAATAATTTTATTATATTTTTTTCTTCTCCTTGAAACATACGCCCAAAGAAAGAAGCCTGCCATTATTCCTATTGCATACAATCCCCGATCTTCCGTTACTCCGCCGTATCCCATAATGAGATACTGATACGCAAAGATTGCCGCACTCCCAAAGGCGCACAGCATGATAGCCGACACCTGACCGCCAAATATCGTTATCACATAGGGATCTTGTCGTTTCGTTTCAAGATAATCAAATGTTCTGGCCGCTATGATCGCCATAAGCAAGCTATAGAGCGGCATCCATCGAAAACTCCAGCGGTAACTGGCCGTGCCGGATGGCAAAACCATTAACGCGACGACAAAAGCCAAGAACAGCAACTCAAATCCAAGGCGCGTTTTTTTCCGCAAACTCGGGCTAAAAGCCAACACAAGCATGACAACTGGCGGGACGACACTGCAAAATAATTCGAAAGAATAATGTCTGCGCACCACACCCCATATGTTCCACAAAGAAACGAACAACGGGTTTATCAGGCCCCAGAAAGCTTCCGGCGGGACAGACCATATGGCGCTTATGCCACCAGCCTCGACGCTTCTCGCCGTATGCAGATAGTACTCGATGAACATCAAGAGCGCCGGCATGGCGAGCCCCAACCCGAGAAGCCAACTCAGCGCCATCCGCGCAACCACAAGAATGCCTTCTCTCTCCCAAAGACAGCGGAGGCTCAGCCATAGCGTCACAAACACGAGCATTCCGACAGTAAACGGATAGCCTGCGGACAGAACCAAATATATCGCCACTGCAGACAAAGTGATCCAACGAATCTTTTTTCCAGAAATTATCCTCTGAAGCCCGGCCCAACACCATGGCAGCCAGGAAAAGCTGGACAATCCGCCTGTCCAATCATACCCAGACCAATAGACAATAAAATAGTCGGTCCTGAAAAATGCGTTTCCGGCGTCAGACGACGGCCTGGAGAGAAGTTTCGCCCTTTGTCCCGTCCAACAGGCAGGACAAGATGAGGGCCAAAAACTGCGCCGCCTTCCGCATCCACTTCCTGAAGTTGAAGGCAGCGGCGGCCATGAACAGGTTGATGGCGTCACCGAGTACTCCCTTCAGGAAATTCCTCGCCATGCGGTGATCATGTTTGACATGCCCGATTACCGGTTCAATCGCGGCTCGCCTGCGGAAACGCATCCTGGCGTTGCGTCGCTGGCAGGGTGTGTCGCTCTTTTTCGGTCGGCGCGGCGTCAGAATTTCCGTGTCGCCCACCCGTGTTCGACCCCGATACCCCCGGTCGCAGATGGCCACCTGGGGACAGGTTTCGGTGATCTGCCAGACCTGCTCCAAGACATCGGGCAACGTATTGCCGTCATAGACGTTTTCCGTAAAGGACAGCGCCCCGACGATGACACCCGTGGTTTTGGTCACGACCAGGGAAGCCTTGCGGCCGAACTCGTATTTCTTGTGCTCCTTGCCCTTGCCGATGCACAGCACATCCGGCTCGTGCAGGCTGTAGACCTTGTTCTTGTCCGTCCGCTTCTGCTTGTGAACTCTTCGAAAAAGCTGAAGAGTTTCCCCATGTCGGGCCAGGGCCTCGCGCGGGAGCTTGCGTTCCAGTTCGCGGATGAGCACTCCGGCCATCGTCCGGATGCGTTTGATGGTCCGGTTGCTCTTGAAGCGCTGGAGCAGCAGGCCAGGCAACTCCCGCTTGAAGCTACGGCGCAGGCGGATGCCTTCGTCGGCAGCGATTTTCCTGCATCTCTTGATGATTTTTGTCAGGAGCTTCGTGTCGTTGGGGAAGGTGATGTTTTTCTCCTGGACCGTGGTATCGACGGTGACTTCCGCTTCCTTGGCGGCCTCCCCGTGCAGCGCCACCGAGACTTCAAAGATCAGGCGCGCTCCCTCTTCGCCGATCCTTTTGCGAAAATAGACGAAGTCCGAAGGATCGCAGGGAAACTTCCACTGGAAATGGGTCTCGCCGCAAAAGGCCTGGAAGTAGGGATTGGCCACCCAGGCCTCGACCACCCGCTCGTCACTCAGGTTCTCAAGCTGCTTGAGCAGCATCAGGCCGACCATGAGCCGGATGGGCTTGGCTGGGCGTCCGGCCTGGCTATAGAGCCCGGCGAATTCGTCCTCGAAGCGCTGCCAAGGGATGCGCTTGGCCAGTTTGAGCAGGGGATGGGCGGGATTGAGCTGATCCAAAAGGTCCGGAAAAAGGAAATTGGCCTGACGATTTCCCCGCGATTTGGCCTTCATGACCGCCCCCCAAAAGTGCTCAGGTGCAACCGGTTTTCTGCGGAATCACTGCAGTTCCTGGTTGAGGACGATACATCGTTGACGACTTTTTGTTAAGCATTTTCAGCGTGATGGATGGAATTCAGGGCCGACTAAAATAGTTCATCGCCCCTATGCTGATCGCCAGAATTTTACTTTCCAGAGACAAGCGATAGCATTCCGAAAGCACCGCTATCCCAAGGCAAAGTATGAAAAAATATGTAAGCGTATAATACTTTGCAAAAGGCACAGGATCCAACCCGAGCTTATACAAACCATATATTATCATGAGTTGCGAAGCATTGAAGACAGCAAAAGGATAACCGCCAGCCAGCGCGCCGCCGGCCCATGAATACGAACTCATAAAAGGGTATTCGCCGGCATCCAGCGAACGCCCTATCTCCATGCAACCTGGGACAAAAAAACTTTGATAGTCATCGACATAAAACTCTGTCGAATTATCGATAATGACACCGAGCAACATCGTGAAGGCCAGACACAGCACCACATTGACGACAGCCTTTCTCTTGAACCCTGTCATCATCTCACCGTATCTCTTCATAAGGACATGTTCTCCTAATGACTCGTGGCTCCCGGAATAATGCGACCCACCTGTGAGCGCATGCAGCGCGAAACATCAATGCGTCATCTCAAAAACGCGCCCCTGCGACCAGTAAAATATGGCCATGTTTCGAAATACTGCTGCACAACCGGCAGGGTCCGGGCGCGGGCAGCCGATACCTATGTGGGACAAATGGCGCGCCCCGCGTCACGAGGCCAAGCGGCGGCGCGTACACCTCCCGCCGCCGCGCCGGCATCGCGAATGCCGGCGGCGCAACGGGAAGGAAAATGTTGTTCTGGCAAAGACGGGGCAATGACGACGGCGGCGAGAAAGGGATTCGGGCGGCTTCCGCGTGGGGCAGGCCCGCTTCAGCCGGCCGCCCACTCCTCCCACGCCTTCCGCGCCCGCTCCGGGTAGGCCATCTTCCGGTTCGCCTTCTTCATGCGCTCCTCAAGGGGAGGCGTCAGGCCGAAGTTGACGTTGCTCGGCTGGAATTTCTTGGCCGGCGTGCGCAAATGACCCAGCAGCGCGCCGAGCGCCGTCACCTGCGGGGGCGGCGCAAGCTCCACGCCCTTGGCGATGCGCGCGCCAAGCTGCGTGCCCAGCCACAAGCCGCAGGCCGCGGACTCCACATAGCCCTCCACGCCCGTGATCTGGCCGGCAAGGTACGTCCCCGGCCGGGCAACGAGCTCCAGGCGCTCGCTGAGCACCTTGGGCGCGTTGACGAACGTGTTGCGGTGGATGCTGCCCAGGCGCGTAAATTCCGCCGCGTGCAGCGCCGGGATCAGGCGAAACACCCGCTCCTGCTCGCCATACGCCAGCTTGGTCTGGAAACCGACGAGGTTCATGGTCGAGCGCGCCGCGTTTTCCGGCCGCAACTGCACGACCGCATACGGCCGCCGTCCCGTTTTCGGGTCGGTCAGCCCCACGGGCTTCATGGGGCCGAAGGTCAGCGTGCGCTCGCCGCGCTCGGCCATGGCCTCGATGGGCAGGCAGCCCTCGAAATGCAGTTCCTTTTCGAACTCGCGGCTCGGGACCTTGCGCGCCGCGAGCAGCGCCGCCAAAAACGCCTTGTACTCCGCCTCGTCCAGGGGGCAGTTGAGGTAATCCCCTTCCCCCTCCTGCCAGCGCGAAGCCCAGAAGGCGCGCTCCATGTCCACGGACTCCGTGGTCACGATGGGCGCGATGGCATCGTAGAAATACAGGCTCTCGTCCCCGATGGCCTCGCTCAGACTCGCCGCCAGCCGGTCGCTCGCCAGGGGGCCGGCGGCAACGACCACGGCCTCGAACCCGGCCAGCGCCGGATCGGACAGGCTCATGATTTCGCGGCGCACGAGCGCAACCAGCGGCTCGGCCTCGATGCGCGCCGTCATGGCCGCGGAAAAAAGCTCGCGGTCCACGGCCAGCGCCTTGCCTGCGGGCACGGCCGTCTCCCGCGCCGCGGCGATGACCGCGCTGCCGAGCGCCGCCATTTCGACCTTGAGCAGGCCCACGGCCGTGACCGGCTCGTCGGAGCGCAGCGAATTGGAACAGACCAGCTCGGCCAGCCCCGGGCTCACGTGGGCCGGAGAATAGAGCGCCGGCTTGCACTCGAAAACGGTGGACGCAACGCCCGCCCGGGCCAACGCCAGCGAGCACTCGCACCCGGCCAATCCGCCGCCGATGATCGCTATGGACATGATGGAGACTCCGAAGATGCGGGGAGGGACCCTCTTTGAAAAGAGGGTCCCTCCCCGCACCCCTCCCCCCAGAAACTTTCAAAGGGGGGTCAGGTTAATTTATGCGTTGTCGCCGGCGCGCGCAGGACGTGCCGGTTCTGGCTGTTCCAGAGGTCGCGGTAGACCGCGCAGCGCGCAAGCAGCTCGCCGTGGGTTCCATAATCGGCCACGCGGCCCGCGTCGAGCACAAGGATGGCGTCCGCACCGGCCAGCATGGACAGGCGGTGGCTGATGACGATGGTCGTGCGCTCCCGGCCGATGCGCGCCATGTTGTCCTGCACGATGGCCTCGGATTCCGCGTCCAGCGCGCTGGTGGCCTCGTCCAGGATCAGGACGCGCGGGTTGGTTAAAAGCGCCCGGGCGATGGCCAGCCGCTGGCGCTGGCCGCCGGAGAGGTTGGAGCCGTTTTCCTCGAGGTCGGTGTCGTAGCCGCGCGGCAGGCGGCGGATGAACTCCTCGGCCCCGGACAGCCGCGCCGCCCAGACCACCTCGTCCATGGATGCGCCCGGCCGGGCCATGGCGATGTTGTCGCGCACCGTGCCGGTGAAAAGGAAGCTGTCCTGGAGCACCACCCCGATCTGCCGGCGCACGTGGGCCATGTCGCACTCGCGCATGTCGTGGCCGTCCAGGCGCAGGCTGCCCTCGGTCGGGACGTAGAGCCCCTGGATGAGCCGGGCGAGCGTGGATTTGCCCGAGCCGCTGCGCCCGGCCACGCCGATCATCTTTCCGGCCGGAAAGCGCGCCGTCACGCCGGACAGCGCGGCCGGGGCGTCGCCGCCCGGCGCGTAGCGGAAGGTCACGGCGTCGAAGACGATTTCGCCGGCAAGCTTCGGCCGCACGCCTTCGCCCGACCCGGCGCGCTCGGGCGGCTCGTTCATGATCGCGGCCAGCATTTTCACGGCCAACCCCTTTTCCTGGTACTCCTGCACCAGGGACACGATCTGCACGAGGGGCTGGGTGACGCGCCCGGCCAGCATCTGGAAGGCGATGAGCGCGCCGACCGTCAGCCCGCCGTCGAAGACGAGGTAGACGCCGATCCAGGGGATGCACAGCGTCATGACCTTTTCCAAAAATCCCACCGCCGCCGTGGCCGCGTTGCCGATGCGCCCGACGGAAAAGCGCAGGGACACGGCCCGGGCCGCCGTGTCCTCGAAGCCGCGCCGGCGCGAAGGTTCGAGGGAAAGCGCCTTGACCGTCTCCATGCCCCGGATGGTTTCGACGAGGAAGGACTGGCGCTCGCCCTCGGCCTTGTAAAGCGTGAGGAGCTTGCCGCGAAGCAGCGGCACGATGACCGCGAGAAAGACGCCGAGCGCGAGACTCAGGCCCAGGACCAGACAGGTCAGCGGCACGCTGTAGAAAAAAAGGACCGGGATGAAGACGACGAGCGCCATGCCGTCGAGCAGCGTGAAAAAGAGCTTGCCGCTTAAAAATTCCCGGATCTTGTCCGCCTGCTGCATGTGCTGGATGAGCACGCCCACGCGGCTTTGGCCGAAAAATCGAAGCGGCAGGGAGGTGAGCTTGGCGAACGTGCGCCCGGCCACGCGCATGTCGATGCGCGCCGCGGCGTGCAGCACCAAAATGCCGCGCAGGTACGTGAACCCGGCCTCGAAGGCCAGGGCCACGAGCATGCCGCAGCTTAAGACCTGCAAGGTGGAAAACCCCTTGTGGGTGAGCACCTTGTCGATGACGATCTGGAAATAGATCGGCATGGCCAGCGCCAGCACGTAGAGCATGACCGCGGCCACGGCCGCGTCGGTGAATTCCTTGCGGTGGCGCAGGATCTCCGGGACGAACCAGCGCATGCCGAAGGGCTGGTTGACGTCGGTCAGCTTGTAGGCGCGGCGCAGCAGGATGGCCCGGCCGTCCCAGTCGCGGGAAAACGCGGCCAGGGGCAGGCTCTCCCGCGCCGGAGGCAGGCGCACGGGATCGACCACGTCCACCACGAGCCCGGCTGCGCCCCGGCGGCAGCCGGCCAGGATCACGACCTCGCCGTCGCCGCGCACGGCGAGCACCGGATACGCGCCGCCAAGGGCGGGCAGGTCGTCCGGAGACAGGGTGCGCGCCTCGGCCGTAAGCCCTTCCTTGGCGGCCATGGCCACGAGCGCGTCCGGCGTGGGCTCGGCCGCGTCGAAGCCGTGCGCATGGGCCAGGGATTCGTGGGAAAGGGGCAGGCCGTGGTGACGGCCGACCATGGCCAGGGCGCGCAGGCCCGAACGGGAAAGCCGCGGCGCGGCAAGCAGCACCTCGCCGGCATGGCTGCGCGCGAAGCCCTCCTCGTCCACCTCGAAGGAGCCGGACGTCGCGGCCAGGGGATCGGCCACGCGCACGTGCATGACCTCCGCGTCCTCGCGCACGCCGAGCACCACCACGCTGTTGCCGTTGGCCAGGCGGGCGATGAGCGGGAAGCGGCCATGCTCGGCCATCTGCCGCACGTCCATCACGGCGGGTTCGGCGCGAAGCCCTATGGAGGCGGCCATGGCCTGGAGGGTGTCGGCATCGGGCTCGCCGCCGGAGGAAAGGCCGAAGCGGTCGGCGAGCGAGGCCGGGTCGCAGGGCAGGCCGTAGGCGTCGGCCACGGCCTTTATGCAGGTTACGGCCGTGGACACGGCGCGCGCCCCGGTGCGAACCCGCCCCGACAGCCAGGGGAAATGTTCCGCGATCCCTTTGTGTTGTCCCGCAAGGCGCGCTCCTCCCACATGTTGCCTTAGGGCAAATCCCCCGGCCGGGCAAGGCGGATGCCCTTGCCCTTTGCCCACGGTGCGCGTAGAAAATGAAGTGTCGCCAACTTCTACCGGAGCACGGGCTTATGAATGTGCTGATCGTCTATTATTCGCTCTACGGCCACGTGGCCGCCATGGCCCAGGCCGTGGCCGAAGGCGTGCATCAGGTGCCGGGCGTGATCGCGACGCTGCGCCGCGTCCCGGAAACGCTCACGGACGATATCCTCGAAAAAATGCATGCGACCGAGGCGCAAAAGACCCTGTCCACGGTGCCGGTGTGCACCCTGGAGGAGCTCGAGCACGCCGACGCCGTCATTTTCGGCACGCCGACCCGCTTCGGCAACATGTGCGGCCAGATGCGCCAGTTCCTGGACGCCACCGGCCAGATCTGGCTGCGCGGGGGCCTCGTCGGCAAGCCCGGCGGCGTGTTCTGTTCCACGGCCACCCAGCACGGCGGCCAGGAAACCACGCTCATGTCCTTCATCCAAACCCTGCTGCACCAGGGCATGATCGTGATCGGCCTGCCCTACGCCTACGCTCCGCAGATGCGCATCGACGAGATCACCGGCGGCACGCCCTACGGCGCGACCACCATCGCCGGCGACGACGGGTCGCGCATGCCGACCGAAACGGAACTCGAAGGCGCGCGCTTCCAGGGCCGCCACATCGCCGAGATCACCAAAAAACTTAGCGGCTAGCCCGCCCTTTCGCGACACCCGGCGCATCTCCCTTCGGGGAGGGTCCGGGAGGGGATCATCCCCTCCCGGCCGCCGGAGGC
>DQED01000261.1 GCA_003525525.1 Desulfovibrio sp. | reverse complement strand
CCCATCGAGCACAAGGTGTCCCAGGAGCTCAAGGCCAAGGGCAAGGAGAACCTGCCCGCCGTCACCGTGCGCCGCCTGTGCCGGGACTACGCCACCAAGTTCGTGGACATCCAGCGCAAGGAATTCAAGCGCCTGGGCATCTTCGGCGACTGGGACGATCCCTACCTCACCATGCGCCCCTCCTACGAAGCGGCCACGGCCCTGGCGCTGTGCGATTTCGTGGAAAAGGGCTCGGTCTACCGGGGCAAGAAGCCCATCCACTGGTGCCTCTCCTGCAAGACCGCCCTGGCCGAGGCCGAGGTGGAATACGCCGACGAGACCTCGCCTTCGGTCTTCGTGCGCTTCCCTCTGCCCGACCCGAAACTCAAGGATATCTTTCCCATGGCCGACCCGGCCCGGGCCCACGCCGTCATCTGGACGACCACGCCCTGGACCCTGCCGGACAACATGGCCGTGGCCGCGCATCCCGAGTTCGACTACGCCCTCGTCGCCGCGGGCGGCAGCCAGTACGTGCTCGCCCGGGAACTGCTCGAGAGCGTGCGCGAGCTCTTCGGCTGGACGGACGCCACGATCCTGGCCGAGACCAAGGGCGCGGCCCTGGAAGGCCTTGCCGCGCGCCACCCCTTCTACGACCGGCCCTCGCCCATCGTGACGGCCGACTACGTGACCCTCGACGCCGGCACGGGCCTCGTGCACACCGCGCCCGGGCACGGCCGCGAGGACTACGACACCGGCCTGCGCTACGGCCTCGACATTCTCTCGCCCATGGACGACGCCGGCCGCTTCCTCGACGTCGTGCCCTATTTCGCCGGGCTCACCGTCTGGGAGGCCAACCCCAAGGTCATCGAAAAGCTCAAGGAAGTCGGCCATCTGCTCGCCGAGCGCAAGATCCGCCACTCCTACCCCCACTGCTGGCGCTGCAAGGAGCCGGTCATCTTCCGGGCCACGACCCAGTGGTTCATTTCCATGGAAGAGAACGACCTGCGCGGCCGCGCCCTGGCCGCCATCGAAAACGACGTGGAATGGATTCCGGCCTGGGGCAAGGAGCGCATCCACAACATGATCGCCGGCCGCCCGGACTGGTGCATCTCGCGCCAGCGCACCTGGGGCGTGCCGATCCTCGCGCTGATTTGCGAATCCTGCGACACGGCCTACAACGACCCGGCCTGGATGCGCTCCGTGGCGGAGAAATTCGCCGGCCACGAGCGCGGCTGCGACTACTGGTTCGAGGCGGATCTCGCCGACATCGTGCCCGCCGGGCTCACCTGCCCGACTTGCGGCGGCACGCACTGGCGCAAGGAGACGGACATCCTCGACGTCTGGTTCGACTCGGGCACGAGCTTCGCCGCCGTGCTCGAAAAACGTCCGGAGCTGGCTTTTCCGGCCGACATGTACCTCGAGGGCTCGGACCAGCACAGGGGCTGGTTCCACAGCTCGCTTCTGGCCGCCCTCGGCACGCGCGGCGTCGCCCCCTACCGCCAGGTGCTCACCCACGGTTACGTGGTCGACGGCGAAGGCCGCAAGATGTCGAAATCGCTTGGCAACGGCATGGAGCCCCAGGAGATCATCGACAAACACGGCGCGGAAATCCTGCGTCTGTGGACGTCGGCCGTGGACTACCGCGACGACATCCGCATCTCCGACGAGATCCTCGCCCGCCTGGTCGAGGCCTACCGCCGCATCCGCAACACCTGCCGCTTCATCCTCGGCAACCTGTCCGACTTCGATCCGGCGGCCAACGACGTGGCCCCGGCGGCCATGTTGCCGCTCGACCGCTACGCCCTGGATACGGCCGCACGTGAACTCGCCCGCATGGACGAGGCCTACGCCGCCTACGAGTTCCACAAGGTCTTCCACGCCCTGCACAACCTGTGCGTCACGGATTTGTCGGCGTTTTACCTCGATATCCTGAAGGACCGCCTGTACGTTTCGGCCACGGACAGCTTTGAGCGCCACTCGGCCCAGGCGGCCCTGTGGCGCATCCTGCTCGTGCTCATGCGCCAGATGGCCCCCATCCTGTCGTTTACGGCCGAAGAGGTCTTCCGCCACACGCCGACCTGCCAGCGCGGCGACGGGACCTCGGTCTTCATGCTGCCGCCGCTCGACGCCGCGTCCTGGGTTCTCGACGCCGCCATGCGCGAGCGCCTGGATTTGGTGGCAACGTTGCGCGGCGAAGTGACGCGGGCCATCGAGCCCAAGCGCAAGGCCGGCGAGATCGGCCATTCCCTGGAGACGGCCGTCACGCTCTACCTGCCGGACGACGTCCATGCTGCGGTGTCCTCCCTGGACATGGACCTGCGCGAGGTGTGCATCGTGTCCAAGGTCATCCTGGCCAAAGCCGCCGACGCTCCGGCCGACGCCACGCCCTGCGAGACCGTCCCGGGCGCATTCGTCGGCGTGGCCCGGGCTCCCGGCGACAAATGCGGCCGCTGCTGGACCTACAGCGAGGAGCTCGGCGCATCGGCCGGGCACCCGGACCTGTGCCCGCGCTGCGCCGCCGTGCTTCACGCGCAAGGACTCTAGAACATGCGTCGCAGCTTCAAGATCGCCCTGCCCCTGGCGTTGCTGCTGGTCGTCCTGGACCAGGTCGTCAAGACCTGGATCCAGCATCACATGGTGCTCTACACGACCAAGCCGGTCATCCCGGGCTTTTTCAACATCGTCTACGTCCTGAACCGCGGCGCGGCGTTCGGCTTTTTGAACCGCTCCGACATCCAGTGGCAGACCTACTTCTTCTTCGCGGCCACGGCCCTGGCCGTGCTCATCATCTTCCACCTGCTGCGCATGGCCCGGGACGCCGACACGCTGCTCATCCTTTCCCTGGGCAGCATCCTGGGCGGGGCCGTCGGCAACCTCATCGACCGTATCCGTACGGGCGAGGTCGTGGACTTCCTGGATTTCTACTGGAAAAGCTACCACTGGCCGGCTTTCAACGTGGCGGACATCGCCATCTTCCTCGGTTCGTTCGGCCTGCTCGTGGCATTTTACCGCATGCGCCGCCCTTCTTCGGACAAGTAACCGGCCCCTGGCCGCACCGCCATTTCGCGAGGTTTTCGATGCCGCTCCTGCCCGAACTGCCGTCCCTGACCACCGGCCAGCTCGCCATGCTGGCCGGTGTTTTGCTCCTGGCGATCCTTCCCAATTACATCGCGATATGGCAAAGTTTCCACCGCGAGTTTCCAACCCACCTGGAAAGGATATTCTGGTTCCTCCTGGCCATCTTCGTCCCCCTGCTGGGAGGGCTGGCATATCTGATCTGGGGCCGCAAACGAGGTCGCAAGCCGTCATGAAGACCCGCTCCCGCAAGACGTCCATCCTGGCCGCCGCGCTGACCACCGCCCTCATCGGCGGTTGCGCGCCTGCGCCCAAGACGCCCGCGCCGCTCAATACGCCCGCGGACATGTGGGCCGAAATGGAAAACACCAAGGGCGAACTCCGTCGCATAAACGCCAAGGTCGAAGAGCTTTCCCAACAGGTCCAGGCCAACAAGAACGATCCCGAACTGGCCGGCCGCGTGGCGCGGCTCGAGGGCAACGTGAACCGCATGGCCTCCCAGCTGGCCATCGACCTGGGCAACCAGGGCGGAGCACAGGCCGCCGCGCCGCAAGCCCCCGCCGGACAGGCGCAAGGCGGCTACGGCCAGCCCCAGCAGGGGTACGGCCAGCCCCAGGCCGGCTATGCGCAGCAGCAGGCCCCCGCCGGACAGGCGCAGGGGGGATACGGCCAAACCCAAGGCGGTTACGGCCAGCCCCAGCAGGGCTATGCCGGTTCCCAGGCCACCCCGGGCGGCGCCGGCCCCGACGACGAGCCGGAAGTGCCGCCGTACAACCCGACCGGCTACGG